>CAVFVX010000079.1:0-12083 GCA_963626075.1 Acutalibacteraceae bacterium | reverse complement strand
GGAGAGCGCCTGCCTTACAAGCAGGATGTCACAAGTTCAATCCTTGTATCCTCCAGCAGAGCAAGCCAGGGTATCCTGGTATTTTTTTTGCCTCTTATCGACATATGCCCGATTATTGATTATCCTTGTTTTCGAGGTGGATATGACCGAGGAATTTCTTACTCAATATACTCTGACTTTCGTTATCTACGCTTTCATAGGCTATATCTGTGAAGTCGTCTACTGCTCCGTCGGGCAGCGTAAGCTCGTGAACCGCGGCTTTCTCTACGGTCCCTGGCTTCCGATCTACGGCTGCGGCGGTCTCATCGTCAACATCTGTCTTATTCCTCTCAAGAGTTACCCAGTTCTCGTATTCATACTCGGCATGATTCTCACATCCATTGTCGAGTACATAGGTTCGTGGGGACTCGAGAAGATATTCTCCATCAAGCTCTGGGACTACTCGAAGCACTTCTGCAACATAAACGGAAGGGTATGCCTTCTCAATTCATCGCTCTTCGGAGTCATGAGCATATCGCTTGTGTACCTCGTGCAACCCTGGATAGATACTCTCATCAATCTCATTCCATATGTAATCCAGTACTATCTTGCAGATGTTCTGAGAATTCTCTTCGCAATCGACCTTACGATGTCAATCATCAAGATGAGCGCATTCAAGAAGGCTCTCAGGGATGCCGTCGAAAAGGCAAGGGAGATTCAGGAGAAGGCGAAGGAATATGCCTCCCAGGGCAGACTCGACTTCCAGAAGGAATACGCAGAACGTATGGAGAAGGAGCTCAACGAGCAGAAGATGCGTTTCTCTCTTACCTACAACCGTATTCTCAAGGCCTTCCCGAATGCTACTGCAAAGCGCAGTGAGATGAAGGAGCAGATAGCACACATGCAGAAGTGGGCTGTGGAGAGGAAGGAAGCAGTCAGGGAATACAGAGAAAACATGAAGAAGCTGAGGAAGGAATACAAGGAAAAGGTAAGGGAAATCAACGGGGAGAGAGGAAGAAATGACTGATTACTTAAAGGTCCTCAACGAAGTGAAGTCTCTCAACAGCAATGTGACTCTCCTTGCCGTCTCGAAGACCAAGCCCTATGAGAGCATACTTGAAGCATACGGCGACGGCTGCAGGCTCTTCGGCGAGAACAGGGTCCAGGAGACTGCAGAGAAGTTTCCGCTCATTCGTCCCGAAGGGATGAAGGTCTACCTCATCGGACAGCTTCAGAGAAACAAGGTGAGGAAAGCCGTGAGGATTGTCGACAGAATAGAGAGTGTGGACTCAACTCTGCTACTTGAGAAAATTGATGCCGAATGCGCCGGAATCGGAAAGGTCATGGACATACTCTTCGAGGTCAATTCGTCGGGAGAAGAGCAGAAGTCGGGATTCCGCACGAAGGAAGAGCTCTTCGACTCAGTTGAAAAGGCTGAGGAACTCAGGAACGTACGACTTCTTGGACTCATGACTGTCGGCCCTCTCGGAGGCGACAGGGATAAGAACAGAAAGGCATTTACATATACAAGAGAACTCTTTGATGAAATCGGGAGGGATTATCCACTGTCCGTTCTTTCAATGGGTATGAGTGCGGACTGGAGAGACGCAGTGGAGTGCGGAAGCACGGAAGTCAGAATCGGCAGCGCAATCTTCGGCGCGAGGGATTACTCGAAATGAAGAAGGCCCTGATTATTCTCCTCATTGTCACATTCTCCCTCTCGACTCTCTTTTCCGAGACGCTTACGCATTCGTCCCTCAAGTACGAATACGAGGAATACGAAGAGGACGAATTCCCTTTATGGTCGAATGAACTCAGGCGTGCCGAGATTCTCTATTTCGGCTCCTACGTCTTCACGATTCCGTTTGCGACATTTGCGGTATCGGGACTCAGAAACATGAATGTGATAGGAGCTTCCGAATCGAACGAAAAGGATGCCCTCCTGACACTCGGTATTGCTTCGGGCTTATCGCTCTTCGTTGCGGGACTCGACTGGATTATCGGAAGGATTGCAGATTGAAGAAGAGACGGGAATATTCATTCGTGTCCTCAGAGAAGGGAAGAGTCGACAAGGTTGCCGCCTCATCCCTTTCGATTCCTCGCACCGTTTTCTCCCTCGATACCCTCGAGATATTCATCAACGGTAAGAAGGGAAAGAAATCTTCGACTGTGAATGAGGGCGACAGAGTCGATTTAAGCTACGACGAGGAGATATTCGAAGGCCTCGAGAGCGAGGACATTCCGCTCGATATCATCTACGAGGACGACGACATACTTGTAATCAACAAGGCCCAGGGAATGACGGTGCACCCCGGTGCGGGATGCCCGAACGGAACGCTTGCGAATGCACTCCTGGGGCTCTACGGTGACGACTTTTCCACATCCGACGATTCCACCCGTCCCGGCATAGTCCACCGGCTCGACCGTGACACGTCGGGCGTTATGGTGATTGCAAAGACTAGAGAAGCCCACCAGAATCTGAGTGAACAGTTCAGCAGTCACACTAATGAGAAGTACTACACTGCAATAGCGAAGGGATTCTTCCCCCAGACTGCGGGTACGATAGATTCCCGCATAACGAGGGATAAGAACAACAGGAAGAAGTTCACGGTTACAGAGAAGAAGAGCGAGGGCAGGGACGCCCTCACGAAATACCGTGTCATAAGCCAGAATATGGATTATGCACTGCTTCGCGTCAGAATATATACGGGACGCACGCACCAGATAAGAGTTCATCTTCTCTCAATCGGTCATCCGGTACTCGGGGATTCGGTCTATTCGAGAAGAGACGGAAAATACCCCGATGCCACGCTCATGCTCCACGCGTCCCGCATCGTCTTCAATCATCCCCGGACGGGGGAGAGAATGGTCTTCAGAGCACCGCTCCCCGAAAGGTTTCTCGATATAATTGAAAAGGAAGGTCTGTCTTCAGATGAGACTGAGGATACTGAAATCGATAAATAACATATATACCGCACTCTCTCCCGACGGCAGGGAGTACACACTGAGAATCAAGGGAAAGAAACTGAAGGGAGTGGAGGACGAGTACAATCCCGTCGTCGTCGGAGACCGGGTCGAAGCCGTTCCCTACAGTGAAACGGAGGGGCTCATAACGAGCGTCGAAGAACGCTCCTCTGCATTCGTCAGATACAACTTCAAGAGCGGGTGCAATCAGACGATATCTTCCAATCAGGATATAACCTGCATTGTCTTCTCGGCTCTATCTCCTCCATTCCGTCCACGCTTTGTTGACAGGGCGATAACCTGCACATTCAACAGCGAAATAATCCTCGTACTCAACAAGATAGACTACGGTCTTACCGAGGACGAGAAGGAGCGCTACGAACTCTACCGCTCTCTCGGCTACAACTGCATTGCCGTCTCAAGTGTCTCGGGACAGGGAATCGGGAAACTCAAGGATATGATCAAAGGAAAGACAGCCTGCTTCGTAGGACAGAGCGGAGTGGGAAAGTCGACACTCATCAACACGATTCTAGGCACCTCCCTCCGTACCGGAGACCTCTGCTCGAAGTACAACAGGGGACGCCACACGACAAACCATTCGGTATTCCTGAGGGACGATGAATTCTCCATCATCGACACTCCCGGTGTCAGGGAGATCCAGGTCCCGATTGAGGACGAAATCGAGATTCGCAACTCCTTTCCCGAGTTCCGCTCGTGTCCCTGTCAGTACCCCGACTGCCTTCATAACGGAGAAGCGGGATGCAGTGTCCCGGAACTCCTCGAGGAGGGAAAGATACATCCCGACAGATACCTCAGCTACCTCAAGACACTCGAGTCCGTTTCGCTCATAAGACCGAAGTACGGTAAGGGAGGGAGAAAATGAGAGAAAGAACGGTACGGGACACAGAGCTTGATACGATTCTCGAATCCGTAAGGAAGTATTCCCTCTCCCCGGAGGGCAGGGACTACATCACACCCGACCTCGTCACGACAGACGAAGCGGAACTGGAGAGGCGCTATGTCCGCATAGACGAACTCATGAACAGACTCGAAGGCGGCAATCCCCTCGAGCCGTTCCCGTCTCTCTCCGGGCTCTTCTCAGCCGCTTCAACCTCCCACCAGGATATTTCCGGAGACCTTATATACAAGGCCGGAGAGTTTCTGCACTCCTCGTTCATACTTCTGAGATTCGAGAAAAAGGACGAGCTGATTACTCCGTATCTCGAGGAGACGGGAGAGGATATCCTCTCGTCGCTTGATATCGACGGCGAAGTCAATCCCGAGCATCCGCGGCTTCTTCCGCTCATAAAGAAGAGGGATGACGTCAAGAGCGAAAGATACCGCTATTCCCTTTCCTTCATTTCCTCGAACCGCCAGATAGTCCAGAACGACAACCCCATATACCGTAACGAACGTGTCGTCATTCCGATCTTCTCGAAGGACAAGAGAAGCGGGGAGTACTACGTCTCGGGTCAGAGCCAGTCGGGTTCGACAACGTATGTCGAGCCTTTCGAGCTTGTGGACCTCAACAACAGGGTGGTGCTTGCAGAGGAGGCTATAAGACTCGAGAAGATAAAGATACTCCATACTCTGAGTGAGAAGGTAAGGGGAATAATACCGTTTCTGAGGAAAATGACGGACTATGTCACCGTTTTCAGCTTTCACTATTCCTTCGCGCTCTGGGCGATGAAGAACAGATGCCGCCACATAGAGAAGGGCGGGGACATAGTCCTCATAGACGCAGTCCATCCTCTTCTCGGAAACAAGGCAGTACCCGTTACGGTACATATTCCCTCATCGACCAAGGTTCTCGTACTCTCCGGCGCGAACTGCGGCGGCAAGACCGTGACGATGAAGACGATAGCGCTTCTCTCGCTCCTCAATCAGATATGTTCCTTCATTCCCGCATCCGAGAAGAGCACGCTCCCTTACTTCGACGCCGTATTCACCGACATCGGAGACGGGCAGAGCATAGCTGACGAGGCTTCGACGTTCTCGTCACACATGGCGAACATCGCATACATCACGAAGCATACGACAGAGAAGTCGCTCGTAATCCTTGATGAACTCGGATCCGGAACCGACCCCGTCGAGGGAGCTGCGCTCTCGCTTGCAGTCCTCAGGTACCTTTCCTCCCGTGTTTCACTTGCAGTCTGCACCTCCCACTACAATACCGTAAAGAGCTATGCCTACAGCGAGGAGAACATGATGAACGCCTCGATGGAGTTCGACATGAAGACTTCTCTTCCGACCTATAAGGTCCTCGAGGGAATTCCCGGAGACAGCCATGCCGTGAGCACTGCGCGGCGTGAGGGAATGCCGAAGGAGATAATCGATGAGGCAAGAGACAACATCTCGAAGGAGAGCAGTACATCGACATCGATTATAACGTCTCTTCTCTCGAAGTCGAGAACTCTCGACAGGAAGATGTCCGAGCTCTCAATAGAGAAAAGGGCGCTCGAGAACGAGAGAAGGAGAATGGAGGATAAGGAGAAGGAACTCTCTGCAGCACTCCTGACGGCGGAAAAGGAAGGTCTCAGGGAACTCAACGATTATCTCTCCTCTTCAAGAAAGGAACTCGAGAATCTTGTTAAGGCCGTCAGAACCGGAACTCTTACAAAGGAGAAGACGAAGGACGTGAAGGCCTTCATAAGGAAGGTCGAGGACAAGGAGAAGGAAGTAAGGGACGACCTCGAAAGAAAGGAGGAGACCGAGGAGAAGAAAGTCGATGTCTCCTCGTTCCGTGTCGGCGACGACGTACTCTGCGGAAGCGGCGGCACAAGGGGGAAGATTATTGCTCTTCCCGACGACAGGACAGCTCTCGTCTCCTTCGAGAACGGACTGAGGATGAAGATAAAGAGGCGTGAGATGGTTCACGCCGAGCCCGTATCTCTCAAGGTCGACGTATCTTCATTCACTTCCGAGAGGAAGAAGGCGAAGTACGAACTCGATGTGAGGGGACTGACACTTTCCGAGACCGAGAGAGTCCTCGACGACCAGATAGAGGCTGCGCTTCTCTCGGGACTCATGAGCTTTTCCGTCATACACGGCTACGGCGACGGAATACTCCAGAAGGGAGTGCACATGTACCTCAAACGGAACAGATATGTCTCCGATTACCGCTTCGCCCTCCCGGAGGACGGCGGCATGGGAAAGACGTACGTTACACTCAAGAGGGATTAGACTTCTCCGGTAGCTGGGCAATGAGGACGGAGACGAAAAGAATCACGCATCCGATTATCTCACGTGTCTCCATTCTTTCGTGAAGAATCAACGCTCCTCCGAGAGCGGAGAACACGCTCTCGAGCGAGAGAATGAGCGTTGCCTTCGCAGGCGGTGTATCCTTCTGGCCGATTATCTGCAATGTGTATGCAATGCCGCAGGATCCGATTCCTCCGTAGAGAATCGGAACGAGAGCGCTCTGAATCTCCCTGGCGCTGTTATCCTCGAAGATGAGAGAGAGGAGGAATGCTCCGACACCTGCCGTGAAGAACTGGACGCACGAGAGCTCGGGTCCCGAGTATTTCTTTCCGACTCTGTCTATTGTAAGTACATGGAGAGCGAAGATCACCGCACATACGAAGACGAGTGCGTCTCCTTTCCCGATTCCCTCGCTTCCGCTGACGGATAGAAGGAAAGCTCCCACGAGTCCGGTGAGAACGCAGATCCATGTACGGCTTGAGTTCTTCTTACCCAGGAAGAGTGAAACGACGGGAACAATCAGAATGTAGAGGGAAGTGATGAATCCCGCCTTTCCCGCACTCGTGTATTCGATTCCCCACTGCTGGAAGAATGATGCACATCCGAGAAGAAGACCGCAGAGAGCTCCGTCACGGAAAAGACTTCTGAAATACTTACCGTCCTTTCCCTTTGTTTTCCTGATAAAGAGGGGAATGAGGACAATAGAGCCGAGAATCATCCTGAGACCGTTGTAGCCTAAGGGGCCTACGACGCCGCTGGCCTCGCTCTGGGAGACGAAAGCAAGTCCCCAGATGAGGGCTGTCAGGAGAAGTATGAGGGATGAGTATGTTTTCTTCATGGAAGGAAATTATATCGAATCGGACTCTCAAGTGAAATTGGTTTTTACAAACAACGCCCAGTGAGTTAAACTTGTGAAACAGATAAGGAGTAAACATACAATGTCTGATTACATGAACGGTACAGGAGTACAGTACCATCTCAGAATAAAGAAGGGGGATGTCGGAAGATACGTCATCCTCCCGGGAGACCCCAAACGTGTTCCCCTGATTGCGAAATATCTTGATGACGCGAAATTCGTATCCGACTTCAGGGAGTTCGTAACATACACGGGCACTCTCGAAGGCGTTCCCGTCAGCGTCACGAGTACGGGAATCGGAGGCCCCAGTGCCTCGATTGCCATGGAGGAACTTTTTAAGTGCGGCGCCGACACATTCGTGAGAATGGGTACCTGCGGCGGTATTGCTCTTCCCGTAATCGGCGGCGACTGCGTAATCGCAACGGGAGCGGTGAGAATGGAGGGCACAAGCCGTGAGTACGCCCCGATTGAATTCCCCGCTGTCGCATCATTCGATGTCGTTGAAGCGTTGAGGGAAGGTGCGGAGAAGGTCGGCGTGAGGTACCACACCGGAGTCGTGCAGTGCAAGGACAGCTTCTACGGTCAGCACAACCCCGAACTCATGCCCGTGAGCTACGAACTCGAACAGAAGTGGGAGGCCTGGAAGAGACTCGGAGTCCTCGCATCCGAAATGGAGAGTGCGGCGCTCTTCACCGTTGCTTCCTATCTCGGGGCACGCTGCGGCAGCGCATTCTTTGTAGTGGGAAACCAGGAGAGGGAGAAACTCGGGCTCGATAATCCCAAACTTCACGACACCGATACCGCAATCCGTGTTGCCGTCGAGGGAGTGAGAGCTCTCATAAAAAAGGACAGGGAAAAGAACAGATGACGAAGGGGGGAACGGACGCGTTCCCCTCAGTCATTCATAGAGTTTTCTGCCGTTATCTCTGTAGTACTGCTTTCTCTTTTCAAGGAGTTCGTCGAGGTCTTCGTCCTTTTCCGCTTCCGTCTCTATTTCGATTGTGAAAAGCTCTAGTCCGAGTGACGAATACGCCTTCTGCAGTGACGAACAGGGATGCATTCCTATGTCGAGTCTGAAACGCTCGTCTCCGTACGACTTCACGGCATCCTCGGACGCATAGAGATAGCACTCGTCGGTCTTGAGGTTTCTGATTATACATATCGCTCTAATTTTATCTGTTCTGAGAAATTCTTTCGGGATAGCCATGCGTTCATTCTATACTTTTTCACCTTCCAAGTGAATCGGTAAGGAAAATCTGGAAAAATTGAGAGATAATTAGAAGAAAACCGACTTTTTTTACGAAAATGATGCTTTATTTTTGATTTTCGAACAGTTAAACTATCACAAGAGGTTTTTTATACATGGAACAGCAGATACAGGATTTAATCAATTCCATAAAGAAAGACGGCATCGACAGTGCCACTAATGAAAGCAAGAGGATAATCGAGGAAGCCGAGAAGAAGGCCGAGGCAATCATCAGTCAGGCGAATGCCGAAAAGGAAAAACTCATTGCTGACGGAATGCGCCAGCTCGAAAAGGAAAAGGAAAGCTTTTCCCAGTCACTGAAGATGGCTGCACGCGATCTTTCGCTCTCCTTCAAGAAGGAAGTGGAGGGCAAAATCCAGGCTCTTCTGGACGAGAAGGTGAAGGGTGTATTTGACGAGGCTCTCCTGAAGGACCTTCTGAAAACGGTAATCGAAGCCGAGTTCAAGGGCGACGTAACAGTCGAACTGCCCGGGGACAGGAAGGCTCAGGTTTCTTCCTCGCTTGCGTCAGAGCTTGCATCGTCACTCAATAAGGGAGTCGAACTTTCGTTCTCGTCATCTCTCCAGGGCGGCTTCAGGGTAATCGCAAAGGACGGAAGGGCATTCATCGACCTCTCGGACGACGAAGTCACGAAGCTTCTCTACCCGTACCTCTCCTCATCGGTGAGGGATCTCATCTAAAGGGGAAGAGCGGTGGCTGAGTACATTTATTTTATCGCATCGCTACCTTATCTTTCACTAGACCGTGAGGCCCCGATGAGCTACGAGACATTTCTCTCCCTCGCGTCGGAACAGCTTTCAACGAAGGACTACTCGGTTCTGAAGAAGGCTTCCTTCGACCACGAGAAGGAGAAGGTGAATAACCGCATCATCTCGGACTGGGACGATTTCAACTATTCTCTCAACGAGTATATCACCCAGGAGAGAGCGAAGAAGCTCGGGATAGCAAAGGACGAATACAAAGCCCGCTCGGCACACAGCGACGAGATACAGAGAAAGGCCGAGGCAATCGTCGGTATGGACAATCCGCTTGAAGCGGAGAAGGCGGTACTCGGCGAATACTTCTCGTTCCTCTCGTCACATACGGTGGAGTCGCAGTTCTCGCTCGACGCCCTCATCGTCTACGGCCTGTTATTACAGATCAAGGAGCGTGTCTCCTCGTTCGACAGGGAAAAGGGAAGAGAGGAATTCGATCGACTTTATCAGGAAATCAGAAAAGATATTTCCTTAAGGAGTAACTTATGAGTAATAAAACCGGCAGCGTCGTCGGTGTAAACGGCAACCTCGTCAAGGTAAAGTTTGACGACACTGTAATCAAGAACGAAGTCGGCTTCATTCTCGTCGGTAACGAAAGCCTCAAGGGAGAGGTCATCCGTGTTACCGGAAGCGTTGCCGACCTGCAGGTTTATGAAGATACATCCGGCCTCGCAGTCGGAGACAGAGTGGAGTTCACGGGGGCCATGCTCTCCGTAGAGCTCGGGCCGGGCCTTCTGACACAGGTCTACGACGGTCTCCAGAACCCGCTTCCGCAGCTTGCCGAGAAGTGCGGCTTCTTCCTCCAGAGGGGAGTCTACCTCGATCCGATTCCGAATAAGGAATGGGACCTCAAGGTTACGAAGAAGGTCGGTGACACGGTATTTGCAGGAGACAGCTTCGGTGAAGTTAAGGAACTCCTCTTTACGCACCGCATCTTCGTTCCCTTCACACTCAACGGAGAGTGGAAGATCACATCAATCGTCTCTGACGGAAGATACCATGCAAAGGACACCATCTGTACCATCGAGAACCAGAAGGGCGAGAAGAAGAATCTGAGTATGATCATCACCCAGCCCGTCAAGGTTCCGATCAAGGGCTACAGCGAGAGACTGAGGCCCGATGAGCCGATGGTCACGAAGATCAGACTTATCGATACCTTCCTTCCCGTCGCAAAGGGCGGAACATACTGTATTCCGGGTCCTTTCGGTGCGGGAAAGACGGTTCTGCAGCATCTTACGAGCAAGAACGCCGATGTCGACATCGTAATCATCGCAGCCTGCGGTGAACGTGCGGGCGAGGTCGTCGAGACACTCAAGGAGTTCCCGGAGCTTACAGACCCGAGGACCGGACGTTCCCTCATGGAGAGAACAATCATCGTCTGCAATACGTCCAGTATGCCTGTCGCGGCACGTGAGGCTTCCGTCTACACGGCTGTCACGATGGCAGAGTACTACAGGAACATGGGACTCGACGTACTTCTCCTTGCGGACAGTACATCCCGCTGGGCACAGGCAATGAGAGAGATGAGCGGAAGACTCGAGGAAATTCCGGGAGACGAGGCATTCCCGGCATACCTTGAAAGCCGTATCGCGGAATTCTATGAAAGAGCGGGTAAGGTCAGACTTAAGGACGGCTCCTTCGGTTCCGTCACAATCGGCGGTACAGTTTCCCCCGCCGGAGGTAACTTCGAGGAGCCCGTCACACAGGCTACCCTCAAGGTCGTCGGCGCATTCCACGGTCTCTCGAGAGAGCGAAGCGACGCGAGAAAGTATCCTGCAATCGACCCGCTCGAATCCTGGTCGAAGTATGAAGGTATCATAGAAAAGAAGGATGTGTCGTATGCATACTCCTTCGTCAGACGCGGAAGTGAAATCAACCAGATGATGAAGGTCGTAGGCGAGGAGGGAACGACTCTCGACGACTACGTGATTTATCAGAAGGGTGAATTCGTCGATTCCTGCTACTATCAGCAGAACTCCTTCGACCCCGTTGACGCCACGGTTTCGGTAGAGAGACAGAAGCATGTCTTCTCACTCCTTCTTGAAATTCTCAGAGCAGACTTTGCACTTTCTGACAAGAAGGAAGCAAGAAGCTTCTTCAATACTCTCAGACAGAAGTTCCTCGACTGGAACGGAACGAGAGAGGACGACCCGGCATACGAAAGAATCGAGAAGGAAATCAGATCCTTCTTTACTGAGAGGAAGAGATAAGCCATGCAGAAGGTATATACTAAAATCGAATCAATCGTCGGCAACGTCATCACGGTACGTGCCGAGGGCGTCAGAAGCGGCGACCTTGCTCTCGTGACAACACCGACGGGCTCATCATACGCGAACGTCATCAAGCTTGACGGAGAGCTTGTGTCCCTCCAGGTATTCAGCGGTGCCAACGGCATCTCGACCGATGCAGCCGTCAGGTTCCTCGGTGTCCCGATGAGAGTCTCGTTCTCGGAGAACCTGCTCGGAAGAGTATTCGACGGTGCGGGAAAACCCAGGGACAACGGCCCGGAGCTCGACGACAACATGGTGAAAATCGGCGGACCGTCGGTAAACCCGGCAAAGCGTATAATCCCGAGAAACATGATCAGAACGGGAATCCCGATGATTGACGTCTTCAACACACTCGTCGAATCACAGAAGCTTCCTATCTTCAGTATCTCGGGTGAACCGTACAACGAGCTTCTTGCACGCATCGCAATGCAGGCCGAGGTCGACATCATCGTCCTTGGAGGCATGGGACTCAAGTACGACGACTATCTCTATTTCAAGGATACACTTGAGAAGAGCGGCGCTCTCTCGAGAACTGTCATGTTCGTACATACCGCATCTGACCCGACAGTCGAGTGTACACTTGTACCGGACCTCTCGCTTGCAGTAGCGGAGCAGTTCGCGCTGGAGGGTAAGAAGGTCCTCGTCCTCCTGACGGATATGACGAACTTCGCAGACGCTCTCAAGGAGACGGCAATCACCATGGAACAGGTTCCCTCGAACCGTGGTTACCCGGGCGACCTCTATTCCCAGCTTGCTTCACGCTACGAGAAGGCAGTCGACTTCGACGGTGC
>CAVFVX010000078.1:0-12098 GCA_963626075.1 Acutalibacteraceae bacterium | reverse complement strand
GCTGCAAGGTCCTTGTCGATTACGGCTTCTCTTCCCGTAAGTGTTCCGTCAGCAGCCTTCACGACGGGAATTCCGCCGCCGCCTGCTGCGATGACGATGATTCCGTTGTCAAGCAGGCACTTGATTGTCTCGAGTTCGATGATCGATACCGGCTTCGGGGAGGCAACGACTCTTCTCCAGCCTCTTCCCGCGTCCTCGACGACACTCCAGTTGTCCTTCGTCTTGTGCTCCATTGCAACCTCTTCACTCATGAACGATCCGATGGGCTTCGTGGGCTTTCTGAAGGACGGATCGTCGTCCTTGACTTCGACCTGTGTGACGACAGTTGCGATGTTCTTCTTCAGTCCGTCTGCAGCCATCTGGTTGTCGAGAGCCATCTGGAGCTGGTAGCCGATTGCGCCCTGTGTGTCTGCAACACAGCTGTCAAGAGGAACGGTGTGGAGCTCCGTGGATGCGATTTCGGCTCTGCGGAGGATGTAGCCCACCTGGGGTCCGTTGCCGTGTGCGATGACGACGCGGTTTCCTGCCTTGACAAGGCGTGCGATGTGCTTTGCCGTCTTGTTTGCAGCATCATACTGCGAGTGCACTGTGACGTGCTTGCTATCTTCGATCAATGAATTGCCGCCGATGGCGATAACTATGAGTTTTCCTTCCATTTTTCAACTTCCTTTGGGTAGAGAATAACACATCTGCAACAAAATGCAACAATTTTTAAGGGGCCACGGAGGGAGAATATCGAGTTTTCTCAACTTTTCTTCCACCTCTATGCCGACGATTCCCCTTTTTCATGTTATATTACTTCCTAAAGGACAATTTCATGGAAGATAAATTCGCATCAGATACAGTTTCCCAGGTGCCAGTACTCCCTCTTATCGAGAGACCTCTCTTTCCCGAGACTCTCACGACACTCATGATTGCACGCCCCTACGACCTCAGGTGCGTCAACTGGGCTATCGAGCACGAAGGCTACTTCCTTGCCGTTCTCCAGGAGAAGGAGGATGACGAGAAGGCCCTGAGGCCCGTCGGCACACTCGTAAAGATTACAAAATACATAAAGCTTCCCAACAACTGCATACATCTCTTCACGACGACAATGAAGAGGATAAGCGTCACACGCTATCAGTTCGGTTCGACTCCCGTCTTCGCAGACGGAGTGACACTCGAGGACAAGAAGACGTCAATCAAGGTGCTCCAGCCCTACACGAGAGTTCTCAAGGACCTCGTGTCGTCACTCGGGAAGACCCAGGTCTTCAATTTCGCTACCGACGTGAACATCACGAACTTCGACTCCCCGGAGGCTGTCTGCTGGTACGCGGCGGCGGCTCTCGTGTCCGCTCCGAGGGATTTCCTCGAGGAGCTCCTGGAAGAGACCGACGCAAAGAAGAGAATCCAGGCCCTCACTTCCTACATCGCGGGCGAGAAGGAAGTTCTGGAGAAGGAAGAGAGAGTCAAGCAGGAACTCATCACGAAAATGAAGAACCGCAACAGGGAGGCAATCCTTCGCGAGCAGATCAAGGCCCTCAACGGAGAGCTCAACGAGGTTCTCGGCGCCTCCGTCCAGGAAGGGCAGAAGAAGGAGAAGAAAGGCGACGTCTTCGAGAGAGCAAGGGAGAAGAAGCTCCCGGATGAGTACAGGGAAGCGCTCGACAAGGAACTCGAGAAGCTTGCGGGACTCGAGACGATGAATCCCGAATACATGCTCACGAAGCTCTACATAGAGACCATACTCGACCTTCCCTTCGACTTCGAGGAGAAGGTACCCACCTACTCCATCACCGCCGTGAAGGAGCAGCTCGAGAAGGACCACTACGGCATGAAGGAAGTGAAGGAGAGAATCGTCGAATTCCTCGCTTCGCGCCTCAAGGCCCAGACGGGAAAAGGCGCCGTCATCTGCCTCGCAGGCCCTCCCGGAGTCGGTAAGACGAGTGTCGGCTCCTCGATAGCCAGAGCCCTCGGGAAGAAGTTCTACCGCTTCTCCGTCGGCGGCATGAGGGACGAAGCCGAAATCAAGGGACACAGAAGAACATACATCGGTGCAATGCCGGGTAAGCTGATTCAGGGAATAAAGTCCGTGGGCGTCACGGATCCGGTAATCCTCATCGACGAAATCGACAAGATGGGCGAAAGCCGGACGGGAGACCCCGCGTCTGCCCTCCTCGAGGTCCTCGACCCCGAGCAGAACGTCAACTTCCGCGATTTCTATCTCGATTTACCCTATGATTTATCGAAGGTTCTCTTCATCGTGACGGCGAACGACCTCTCACGTATTCCGAGACCTCTCTACGACCGTATGGAGGTAATCGAGATGAGCGGCTATACCCCCAACGAGAAGCTCCACATAGGAAAGGACTACCTCGTACCGGACCTGTTGAAGAAGAACGGCCTGAGTAAGAAGGAATTCAGAATCGACGACAAAGCACTCTCCCTAATTGCAGAGGAATATGCGAGAGAAGCGGGAGTGAGACAGTTCAAGAACGAACTCGACAAGGTAATGAGAAAGGTCGCATTGAAGATTCTCGAGACTCCCGAAGAGGAGAGAAAGACCATCCGCGTCACACAGAAGGATATTCACGACTACCTCGGGCTTCCCGTATTCCCCTCCGACAGAATCGTCGTTGCGGACACCATCGGCATGGCGATGGGACTCGCGTGGACGAGTGCCGGAGGCGATGTAATCCCCGTGGAGGCCGTGGCAATCCCCGAGAAGGGAGATATGAAGGTCACCGGGCAGCTGGGGGACGTCATGAAGGAGTCCGTATCCATCGCGTGGTCGAGCGTCAAGCACGAAGCGTACCTCAGGGGCCTGGATATGAAGTTCTTCGAGAAGAACACAGTCCACCTGCACTGCCCCGAGGGAGCAGTCCCGAAGGACGGACCGAGTGCTGGAATCACGCTCTTCACGGCTCTCTGGAGCATGTACAGGAGAATGACGGTGAAGCCCAGGCTCGCAATGACGGGAGAGCTCACGCTCACGGGCAAGGTCGAAGCAATCGGAGGCCTCAAGGAGAAGATTCTCGGAGCGCGCCGTAACAACATAGCAGAAATCATCATCCCCGAGGACAACGTCAGGGACCTCGAGAAACTGGATGCGGAAGTAAAGGGAGACGTCGTCTTCCATCCCGTGAAGACAATACTCGATGTAATCGCGATAGCATTCCCGGAGGAGAAGACGAAGAGACTCTCTGAAGAGGAGCTCGAGAACATATCGAAGAAGAATAAAGAGAAGACCGAGGAGGAGAAGGCGGAGGAACTCGCCCTCCAGGCCGAGGCTTTCTCGAAGGCGTTCAAGTGGCAATAGAACTGCTCTCCCCCGCGGGGAATTATGAAAAACTGGAAACTGCTTTCAACTACGGCGCTGACGCAGCCTACATGGGGCTGACGAAGTTCTCGCTTCGTGCCAACGCCGGAAACTTTCCCGAGGACGAACTCGAGAAGGTCCGTAGAATAAAGGAAAAGAGCGGAAAGAGGCTCTACTGCACGATGAACATACTCTTCCGCCAGCCTCAGATAGAGGAGCTCGAGAGCATGAGGGACGAAATCGCCCGCTGGCCCTTCGACGCCTTCATCGTCAGCGACATCGGAACTGTACCCTTCTTCCAGAAGTACTTCCCCGCGAAGGAACTCCACCTCTCGACCCAGGCTAGCTGCATCAACAGCGAAAGCGCGAGGATGTACTACAACATGGGCTTCAAACGTGTCATCCTCGGAAGAGAGGCATCCCTCGACGACATAAAGAGGATAAAGGACAGAGTACCAGAGCTCCAGCTCGAGGCCTTTGTCCACGGCGCGATGTGCATGGCATATTCGGGACGCTGCATACTCTCGGCGTGTCTCACGGGCCGCAGTGCGAACAGAGGCGACTGCTCGCACACCTGCCGCTGGAACTACAAACTCCACTACGCCCTCGAGGAGGAGGAGCGCCCCGGGCACTACTACCCCATCGAGGAAGGAGAGAATTACACGGCAATCCTTTCCTCGAAGGACCTCTGCATGATAGACCACCTCGACGACCTGAAGAATGCGGGACTCGATTCACTCAAAATCGAGGGACGGATGAAGAGCATCTACTACACTGCAGTCGTCACCCGTGCCTACCGCAAGGCCCTCGACAACGACCCCGACGCCGCAGAGTACAGGAAGGACATATTCGACGTATCTCACAGGGAGTTCACGACGGGCTTCTTCTACTCGTCCGACGCATTCGAGACGAAGGAGGATGTATCGAAGCCGACAAGCTACGGCTACGAGCGCAACTACATGTTCCTCGGTTCCGTCGGCAGGGAGATAAAGGACGGAGTCTGGGAAATCAACTGCAAGAACCACATAAAGAGAGGAGACGAAATCGAGTTCATCGGACCCGATGTGCCGCTCCTGAGGGAAGAGAAGGTCACTCTCCTCGACGAGAACGGCTTTCCCCTCCTCCAGCTCGACCACATGAAGAAGGGCTTCATAAAGACATCGCTACCGTTGAGGGAAGGCTACATAATCCGTAAGCTCTCGGATGTGAAATACGTATAGGACATAATGTGAAAAGAAAGATACTCATTCTCCTCGTCGCTCTTCTTCCACTATTTACTCTCTCTGCCTACTCCGACTCATGGCAGAAATACGACTCACTCGACTGGAGGGCGCTCTTCTCGGCAATCAGGAACAACAGAGGAGCCTCGGAAGTCGAGAGCCTCTACTCGGTGTACATGAAAAGCAGCCTCACTTCCGTCGAGAAGGCAAGAGCGGAGTACAACATGGTCCGCTACTACATGGACAACGGCAACGAGGAGAAGGCGAAGGAGCACTACGCCCTCCAGGAGGCAGACGCAGCGGAGTGTACGGGAGACGACGTATTATCGCGTATCGCTGAGGCAGAGGTCACGGCCTCCGACTACTACATAACGAAGGACATGTTCACCGGGATGGAGAACTCGAAGCACACGAAGAAGCTCTACGAGGATTTCCCGGACGAGGTGTACATAGTTCTCATGAATGCCTGGAGGCTCATCTACACTCCCCAGATAGCGGGAGGATCCAACAAGAACGCAATCAAGATTCTCACACCGCTTCTTGATGAAACGTCCTCCATGTGTGAGGAGAATGTGTATTCTCTCTACGGAGCACTTGCCACTGCGTACTATAACAGGCATGATTATGAGGAGTCGGGGGAATACCTCGACAAGGCCCTCAGGATATATTCCGGAGAAAGCGCCCTACTGGAACTCAGGGAGAAACTGGATAAAAAGTGAAGACATACCTCACCGTAGCATGCATATTGTCATCGGCCTTCGGCATCTGGCTTGTCCTCTGCACCGTTCTCAATGCGGTGCGGTTCCACAGAATAAATAAAAGAGGAAGGAAACACATCCTCAGAGACAGGCCTCTCGTCTCCGTGATAATCCCCGCACGCAACGAGGAGGAGAATCTACCATCTCTTCTCGAGAGCATGACGGGACAGGAATACGAAAACATCGAGATTCTCGTCGCCGACGACCGCTCGACGGACCGCACCTGGGAGATAATCAAAGAATACGAAGCGAAGGACACTAGAGTCCACGGTTACAGGACCGAGAAGGGAAAGTACTCCTCACACGGCAAGATGAATGCAATGCTCTCCCTCATTCCCCACGCAAAGGGTAAGTACCTCCTCTGCACCGATGCAGACACAATCCACGGAAAGAAAAGCATACTCAATGCCCTCAAGATAATGGAGAGCGGACACTACGACATTCTCTCCGGCTTCCCCGCAGAGTATTCGTCGTCCTATGCGGCACGCACAATCACCGCGAGCATGGTCTTCTCCAACGTCTGCATCCCCCACTTCATATTCAACACACTGCATCTCTCGTCCTTTGCAATAGGAATCGGACAGTTCATCATGATGAAGAAATCCTCCTACGACGAGGTCGGAGGCTACGGAAAGCTCGACGGCCAGATCTGCGACGACCTCGGGATAATCAAGGCCTTCATGAAGAAAAGAAAGAGATACGCCTTCACGACGCTCAGCGACTACGTCTCCTGCCGTATGTACGAGACGGGTAAGGATGCCTTCAGAGGAATAGAGCGCTCGCTTGCGGGAGTATTCCCGCCGTCCGTGTGGATGTTCCTCTTCCTTGTCGTTGCAGTGATGTTCCTCCTGACCGTATCGTGGGCGCCTCTGCTGACACCGCTCTATCTTGCATACGGTGAGACGAAGATGCTCGCTTTAGTGCTCATCGGCTGGCTCTGCACCTTCATAAGCTGGTACACGGCTGCGAGATGTCTGAAGTTCCGCATATCTACAAGTCTCTCGGGCCCCCTCACGATAACGACGATCTGCGCAATGTACCTTCACAGCGTATTCACACGCCTAAGGGGCAAGAAGTTCGTCTGGAAGGGAGACGAGGTCTGAAGACAGATACGGAGTGATACAGGAGATTACTCTGAGACTCTGCCGCTCCCGTGAATGCGGTAGAATTCGTGGCGTACAAGTCCGGAAGAGTCTCCCGCTCTTCTGATTCCGTATATCTCGTCCGGGCTGACGGGAAGCATCTCAAGGTTCTCCCTCGTCACAATCACAAAGTAGTTGCTGCTTCTCTTTACTTCTGACGCAAACTCTTCCGTTTCGACAAAGGAAGAACCTTCATCAATGAAGATAATCGAGTCCCGTATAATTGAAATCTGTTCCTTCCAGAGATTTCCCTCAACCACCTGACAGGGGCAGGCGGAAGAAACCGTCACACCGCTCGACTCATCAAGATTGTGTTCCCTTATCATTTCAATCAGTGTTGTCTTTCCCGTCGCACTGTTGCCCTGGATAATCGTCAGATTCCTGCGGATATAGAATTCATACTTGAGGTGACGGTTCTGAACGATGATATGATAGCTTCCCTTCATCACACATACCTTCCGGCTGTTCTTGCAAGGCTGAGCATATCGTGGACGATTTCCCCCGTGTTCACGATGCGGATGTCGAAGGGTTCGTCACCGAAATCCATAATATGCCTGAGATTGACTGTCACATCCTGTTCCTTCCCGAGTCGGAGCAGCCACTTTGCGCAGTTGTCGCCGCAGGCGGAGGCATTGAAGAGTTTATCCGGCATCTCTTTGATGAGAATCAGAGCCTTCACTCCGCCGGAAAGTGAAACGGGAGGAATGATACCCATAACAGGACTTTCAATGGCATGACTTCCGAGGACTTTCGATTTGTCCACATCGGCAATCATCTCCCTCACTTCCCCGTCGTCAAACCACTCCGGAACATACTGATTCTTAAAGAACAGGGACGTATTGTATACGACATCCTTAACCTTCCCGAACAGTATATTGAGCATATGCCTCTCCTATCTGACTTTTTCTTTCTTGTGTGAACATGATACTGTATTTCGCAGTCCGTTTCTATTATTGAAACACATCACATAACAAGGCATAACAACGAGATTTTTCATTCATTCAAATTTCAGCCGCGATAAGACCGGGATATTCATTTACCACCTCTTTGAGAAATTTCTGCGGAATTCCGCATTTTTTTCTCAGATAAAGCTGATAAGAATCAGTTATCCCGTCGGTATACCGTCTCCGAAAAACATGATATTCCTTGAAAAGCGGAGATGACACAGAGATAATCATCTCATGAAAAGTGAAAACAAGAGGCCGGAGAAAGGAAGAAGCACCCTGCTCTTCCCTGACGACTACACTGTCATAGATATCGAGACAACGGGTCTCTCGCCCTACCGCGACGCGATAATCGAACTCTCCGCAATCCGTGTGGAGGGGGACGAAGTGGCAGACAGCTTCACGTCCCTCGTCAACCCGGGCTTCCACGTCAGCTCGTTCATCTCCTCTCTTACGGGTATAACGGACGATATGCTTGTTTCCGCCCCTGTTATAAGTGAAGCCCTACCTCTCTTCCTGGACTTTGTAGGAGAGAGCCATATCGTGGGACACAACGTCAACTTCGACATCAACTTCATCTACGACAACTCCCTGAGGATTCTCTCGAAACCTTTCAGCAACAGTTTCACGGACACGATGCGCCTCTCGAGGCTTCTCCTGAGTCTTCCCCACAACACGCTCTCGGACCTATCGGGGTACTACTGCGTCAGCTGTGAGGGAGCACACAGAGCCCTCACTGACTGTACTATCACGCGCGAGTGCTTCCGACGTCTCAGAGAAGACGCAATAAGAAGGTTTCCGGAGAAAGAATCATTCAACAGCTTCTTCAACTGATGGGCCGGATTGCAATAATTTCTTGCGTCTCAACGTTAATATGGTATTATTTTCTTAAGTTAAACCAAAAAGGGAGAAAAAGCATGGCAGCACATGACGAATTGAAGAAACAGTTTGAGATCTACCTCGCAGAAAACGAAAAGTTCACCGAAAAGGGTGTAAAGCTTTCTGCTACAAGGGCAAGAAACGCACTCAGCGAGATTGCAAAGCTCTGCAAGGAGAGAAGAATAGAAATTCTCCAGGAGAAGGATGCGAAAGCAGAATGAGGAATAGAGGCCGTCAACCGACGGCCTCATCTTCTTGTCCTATGCAACTATCGTGACGGCGTTCGGAACGACAGATACCGTCACCTCCCCGCCTCTTATCTCATAGGGACTTCCGTCGATTACAGCCGAGACAGATGACGAGAGACCGGAGAAGGTGATCCTGTCGCCTTCCTCGAAGACGACGTGGCTTGTCGTCGTCACTCCCCTGTAGTTCCATTCGGAAGTATCTGCAGTGACGCTGTTGCGGCTTATTAGCGCAGCGGCTGCAGAGTGCTTGAGATCCGTTGAATATATGAGGCCTCCGAAGACCGCACGGCCTATGAAATTATCCTGCCAGAGCGGAGATACGGAAATCTGTCTTATCTCGTGCGGAGGATTCTCCATGAGAACCTTTCCGTTTAGGGAGAGCGAGAACGAAGGCGTAAGGATGTCTCCCGAAGGAACAGAAGCCTTCAGCTCCCCTCGTCTCAGGAATGCTCCAGCATCGAGGTCCGTCAGTTCTCCATCGAGAAGCCCGAGGAATGTCGAAGCAAGGTCGACTTCATTGAAGGCGTAGCCGAGAGTTCTTCCGCCGCTTTCGACCTTCACGGCGTCGATTCTCTTACGGCACCTCATGCGCTCCTTCGTTATCCCGTGCTGCGCAATCGGCCCGATTCCCGCGCCTCCCGCAAGGTAGCCGAGAATCACGACCTGTTTCGCCTTCTCACCCTTCTCTATCAGTGCTGATGCTACAATGGAGCAGAGGGCGTCGCCTCCGATTACGATTATGCCTTCAATCCCCTTATCCACAAGGGCGGAGACCGCCTTTGTAATTTCTGCGGGAGAATCCGCGGGAGAGAGAAATAGAACCGTCCCCTCGGAGAGAGGCAGGAGAGCCTCGTCCGTAACATAGAGAGAAGAGAAGGAAGAAAGCACATCCCTGAGCCTCAAGTCGCTCTCCAGTCTGTCACAGGAATAGAACCTGTTCGTTATCACTGCACCTGTCATGGCCTGTCCTCCATTCGATGAAATATGTGACATTACAGAATATTGCCGTTCACACCGCCTGTCCAGAAGAAAAAGGTACCCGATTCATCCCCGGGTACCCTGTACTTACGACTGGAAACCGCCGTCTACGGCATCAAGAAGCTCCTCTGCCGAATCCTGATCGATTATGAGGTGTGTTATGTACCCCAGTTTCGCCGCAATGCGTATAGCCTCCGTCTTTCCTCTTCCGCTCGATATCGCAATAATCTTTTCCGCTTTCGAGAGGGACTTTACGGGAATGTTGACGAGCCTGCTCGAAGCCTCGAGGTAACCGTCCTCGTTGTAGAAGCGGCCGAGTATATCACCCCTGGGTGATCTGCTGTCGAGCTTATCGAGCCACTCGGCAGCCGTGGGATTGGCCCTGAACTTCGTCGCGGGGTAAGGTCCTATTCCGACGATTGCGACGTTAATATTGTCCCATGCCCTTCTCATCTCGTCCGTCGATTCGTTCGCGATGCTGGCTTCGTTGAAGAACAGGGGACGTGCATGAATCTTCTCGGCCATCATGCCGACAAGAAGATTCATCTGGTAGCACGGCTCGTGAAAGCCGACGCTGCTCACAAGCGGGAAGCAGAGACTGCAGCGCGCCTTGTCGTCGAGTGGAGAGAGCATCTTTATCGTCCTGTAGACTGCGTCTCCCCAGCCCACGCCTATGTTCTCCTCGCTGTGAAGTTCCCTTCCGAGCACATCGGACGCAAAGGCTGCAACGTCATCTGCCGTGTCGTGTTCCCCGTCGTCCTCGTCATCGAGGTACGGGGCGACATAGACCTTCTCGAGACCGAGCTTCTTTCTGAGGCTCTCGGCAATGTATATCGAAGGCGACAGAAGATTCACCTTTATCTCGACAATGCCCGTGGTGACGGCCTGAGCAAGCGCCCTTGAGACCTGCGGGCGGGATATCCCCGTCTTTTCCGCTATCTCCTCCTGGGTGAGCTTGTCCTCGTAGTACATCACCGCAATATCATATAACTGCTTCAGATAGTTCTTCATTACAGTATTACTCTTCCTCTCAATCCTCTCCGTACCGGAGTACGGAAACACGTATCACATTCCCTTTCCCAGCGGGGAAGAGACGGAGAGAGGCGGTATGCTTCTTTTATGTCTGCCCTGGATTCTCTCGTCAGTACCCCGAAATGACGGATGAACAAATGTACACGAAACGTGTTTTAAAACCAATATCAATTTAGCGCATGTATGTTGTTTGTCAATCATTATTTTTTAGAAATAAGAAAAACCGAGCAATATATCACAAAAATATGCAACAAGTTCACAAATCCGACATGTGTATGAAGTTGCTCTGGATTTTATATTGAAATCGATTGAAAAATATCGAAAACAGCAGGGAACGGAAGCATGAAAGCGGAAAAAGAGAAAAGACAGCGCTTATCGGTTACTCTCCCTGACAAGATGTATAAAGAGAAATGACACAGAGACTATGACTGAAGATAAGCGACACTCTCCCCGTTACATATGTTCAGAAAACGAGTAGGAGTTCCCGTCGATGCCATAAACGGTGAATGGCCTGTTCGGCGGTATAAACATGGATTATATGTGAAATCAGCACATGATGATGACCTTCAGGTCTGCAGAGTCAGCCAAGCAGGTCAGGACCAGAAATGACTCCGGACTTCGTTCAGGATGATACCCTGGCGTCATAAGCCGAACCCGAACGACACTTTATATCTGAAAATTAGCTTGGCAAATGGACGGTTGAGTCATCATGTCTGCTCAATTGATAGAGGATGTGAATAGCACACGCAGGGCTTATCCTGCTTACAACATTTATCTTGCAATCAGTTTGTTATCAAACTAATATTTAGAACACCATAAAAGCCTAAAAGGGAGAGTAATCATGAAAAAAGTTATGATAGTGTTATTAGCTGCTCTTCTCCTTGTCTCGTTCTCTTCGTGTGAGAAAGACAAGTCAGAGGATGTTATTGCTACGTATGAAAGTTTCTGTAAAGTCCAGGAAATAGCAGTCGATGTTCCTCTGATTTTCAGTGACATGAATGTACATAATAACGCCCCAGTAGAAAAAAGTAACTCTGATATATCTATCGATAGTGATTTAACATATCTGTTGGAAGCCGTTGATTCCAAATATGAAAAAATCACTACATTGAAAGATCTTTCAGCAACCGGAACTGTAAAAAGGGAGGTAAGTGAAGAGGGAACTACCAGAACTGAGACATGGACAGTCACCAATTGTGAAGTATCATTCAAGTATACCGTTGAAGGTTCTGAAGATTATATTGATGACAAGATTACAATCAATGGAACATTTGTAGAAAAAACACTGGGAACACGTGGAAGTTACGAAGCAGAAGAAGTTGATGCAAGCTTCAGCCTGAACGGAACAAATTACAGTATTTCATATGCAACAAATACAAAGCCGTCGTTTACAAGAGCAAAGGTTAACGGAAACGATGTCGACCTGAGACTTCTCAACAGTCCATCACTCTATAATTAAAGGAGAAATCAAATGAAAAAGTTTATCATATTACTGCTTGCCGCTCTCATGCTTCTCGCAGTTTCCTGCAACAAAGACAAATCAGAAGAAATGATTGCAAATTATCTGGAATTCAAGAAGAACTATAAAGTAGGTATGAC
>CAVFVX010000077.1:0-12146 GCA_963626075.1 Acutalibacteraceae bacterium | reverse complement strand
CAACGACGACTATCCTCTTGATAAGCTATCCGACCTCGACAGAGCTTCAACAAAGGAAATCTTCTCGCTTCTTTCCGCTGTAATCAAATCAGATAAGGTTTCTGAAGAAAAGAAGAGAGAACTGAGCATAAAGAGTCTTGTGTACATATCTTCCGATTTCGGGGATGGATACCTGGGGTCGCTTATGGACAGTCTTCGTCAGAGTCTGGCGTGATAGATGTCGGAAGTGTATCAGGAAGATATTGGATTCTCTGAAAGAAATACCTAGGTGGTGGCTGTCGTCTTTCCGTCTTCCTTCTGCTTCTTCCACTTCTTCAGCTCCCTTACATAGCATATGAGCCCCACGACGCCCGCCGTCGTCTCCGAGAGCGGGAAGGCGGCCCACGTTGCCGTGAGAGATATCTTCGAGAGAATGTAGAAGAAGGGAATGAGACAGAATATCTGGCGGGTGAGGGCTATCATCGTGCTCTTGAAGCTCTGTCCGACAGCCTGGAAGAATACGGGGAAGGTGAGTGAGAACACGGCGCTTATGAAGCTCGATCCGATGAGACGGAATGCCGGAATACCGACTGCGAGTACCTCCTCGTCACGGGTGAATACACTGAGAATCGTTCGCGGAATACCTATGAAGCAGAACATGCCGATGAGCATGAAGAAGGATGCCACAGCGAGCGTCAGGTTGACGCTCTCCCTGCATCTTTCGTGGTTGCCCGCCGCATAGTTGTAGCTGATTACAGGAACAACGCATGTCTGGAGCGCCAGGAGCGGAATGAAGAAGAACGACTGGTACTTGTAGTAGAGGCCGAGCACGGTGACCGCAGCGTCCGAGAACGATGCGAGAATGAGATTGAGGACGATTATGTACACGCTCATCGTCGCCTGACTCAGCATCGAGGGATAAGCCAGTCTGAGGTTGTTCTTCGAGAGAACTTTGAATTCGCTGACCTTCCTCGGCGGCTTTCTGAAGCCCTTCGGACACACGACGAGTGCCGCGACGCACTGTCCCATGACGGTTGCAATCGCAGCTCCCTTGACGCCGAGTGCGGGGAATGGACCGATTCCGTAAATCAGAAGCGGGTCGAAGACTATGTTCGTCAGCGCTCCAGATACCTGTGCAACCATCGGAACCGCCATCTCGCCTCTCGCCTGGAGAATCTTCGTCCAGTTGCTTTCGAGAAAGAGTCCGATCGACCCCACGCATACGATGTAGCCGTAGGTGAGGGAATCGCTGATTACCTCCTCTCCGTTTGCGGAGAGACGGACATATGTCGGAAGAAGGGCGATGATGAAGAGCGAGTAGAGTGCCCATACGATGATTTCGAGAAGCATTCCCGTGCCTCCCGCTTTTCTTGCTCTCTCGTCCTCTCCGAGGGCGTAGAGACGCGACGAGTATGTGTTGACTCCCGTGCCGAGTCCCACGGCCATGGCGGTGGACAGCCACTGCAGGGGATATACTACGGAGAGGGCGGTGAGTGCGGGTGTCGAGTACGAGCCCACGAAGTAGCTGTCGACTATATTGTAGAGCGCCTGTATGAGCTGGGAGAGCATCACGGGCGGTGCCATTCTGAGAATAAGGCGGCTCAGTTTTTCTGTTCCGAACGAGGAAGGTGATGTACTATGTTTCATAGCGGAAGCATATTTATCACCTTAGGGGAAAAAAGTGAACAGGTGGGCGCTGAAGGAGAAGAAGTGTATGGGAAAACCTCTTATCGAGATATGTCTTGAGAATGCAGAGAGCGTAATTGCCGCCGAAAAGGGCGGGGCCGACAGGGTGGAACTGTGTTCGGATCTCTTCGAGGGAGGACTCTCCCCGACACTCGGAACACTGCGGACTGCAGTGAAGCATGCGCACATCCCCGTTTCCGTGATGGTTCGTCCCCGCGGCGGTGACTTTCTCTACAGCGATATCGAGTATGAAGTGATGAAGGAGGACCTCAGGCTCTTCAGGGAGAACGGTGCGTCTAGTGTCGTGTTCGGTATTCTCAATCCCGACGGAACTGTGGACAGAGACCGTACGGAAGAACTTATAGACATCGCGCATCCTCTTCCCGTCACCTTCCACCGGGCCTTCGACATGACACGTAATCCGTTCGAGGCTCTCGAGACACTCATCTCTCTCGGAGTCGACAGGATTCTCACAAGCGGCCAGGAGGCTACGGTTCCCGAAGGACTCGATTTACTTGAAGAACTCATAAAGAGGGCTGGTGACCGTATTGTCATAATGCCGGGCTGCGGCATAAGCGAACGCAACTTCAGGAAGATTGATGAAAGACTCAAGGCTAGGGAGTATCACGTACACCTTCCGTATGACTACCCGTCGAGAATGCAGTTCCATCCGGGACACATCTACATGGGAGGACTCCTGAGGCAGAGCGAGTTCATGCTCGAAACGACATCTTCCGCAAGAGTGAAGACGATTGCCGGCATGAAATGAAAACGGCCCTCCCGGAGGAGAGCCGAATTCACTGAAGGAACACAGATCCTATTTGTCTTCCTTCTTCTTGTTTGTAAGCTTGTTCAGAACGACGACTACGAGGCAGATGATTCCCATCGAGAGAGCAAGAAGCCCCCATGCCAGGAAACCGTACTGTACAGCTTCCGCTACTGACTTGACTGCATTTGATGTTACATGAAAACCGAACATTTATAGCCTCCTCTTATTTGAACATAGAGAGAATCAGGCCGCCTGCGAGGACGGATCCGATCTGACCGGCGACGTTTGCACCGAGTGCGAACGGCAGAAGATGATTCTGCTTGTTTGCTTCCTGACCGACCTTCTGTACGACTCTCGAGGACATCGGGAATGCCGAGATTCCGGCGCCTCCGATGAGCGGGTTCATCTTGTGGCCCTTCGGGAGGAAGATGTTGACTATCTTGATGAAGAAGACACCGCATGCCGTGTCGAAGACGAATGCCAGGAGTCCGAATGCAATAATCATGAGAGTATTGACTGTAAGGAGCTCGGGTCCTCTCATCATCGGTGCGATTGCAAGACCGAGGAGGAGCGAGATGAGCGGGGAGAGAATATCCTGTGCGGCACGTGAAAGCGAGTCGAGGACACCGCATTCCCTTAACAGGTTACCGAACATGAGCATACCGACGAGCGATGCGCTGTCCGGAGCCATGATTGCGCAGATGATTGATACTGCAATCGGGAAGATGATCTTCGTCGATTTCGATACCGAACCTGCGCGGTATGTCATCTTCATCTCTCTTTCCTTCTTTGTCGTGGTGAGCTTGAGTACTGCCGGCTGGATGATAGGTACAAGCGCCATGTAGCAGTATGCCACGATGAGAATGGGGGCGATGAACTGGCTGTTCAGAACCTGGCTGACGAGGATTGCCGTAGGACCGTCTGCTGCGCCGATGATACCGATTGAAGCGGCGTCATTGAGCGGGAAGAAGAAGGAGGCAAGCATCATACTGAGGAAGATACCGCCCTGTCCTGCTGCTCCTACGAAGATGAGCCACGGCTTCTGGATAAGCGGTCCGAAGTCGATCATTGCTCCGATTCCGATGAAGAGCAGAAGCGGGAAGACCTCTCCGTTCTCGATACCGAATTCGTAGAGAACCTTGAAGATACCGCCGTCGGCTGCGATGACGGATCCCGGAATGTTCACGAGAATCGCACCGAATCCCATCGGGAGAAGGAGCGTTGGCTCCATTTCCTTCTTTATTGCCAGATAGATGAGAACCAGTCCGACAACAATCATGATAAGCTGATAAATCAAATCTGTGTTCATACGTGTGATTCTAGACTGTTATTCCGAGTTTGTCAGTCGAAAAGTTGGAATAAAACGTCCGAAAACAATTGAACTGCCGCCGGGGAAGAAACACGCCTTTGAAAGTCGCTCTGATGCCATCGGAGGCCTCTGGAGTGTCCGAAATGTCATTTCCGGCTTCCGGAATGTCGGAATCGGACGGAAAAGACCCGGATAAGACAGACTTACGTTCTTCATTCGGATTTTACTTTTTTATATATCTTGCTCACTTTTACAAATATGTTATAATTTCCGTATGAGCAGACTTCACATTGACTTCAACCCCGAGAAAAACCATCAGATGCCACAGCTTCTCTATGTCAGCTATTCGCGCTACGAGAAGGACAAGGGCAACATAATGCATTCGCACTCCTTCACGGAGTTCCTGTATCTGGACAAGGGGGAGGGCTCTGTTCTGACGCGTACGGACTCGTTCCCGGTGAAGGGTTCGGACCTTGCGGTCTTCCCCTCGGGTCTCTATCACACCGAGCAGTCTGGTGTGGAGTCGAACATGGAGTACTACATAATCGCAGTGTCGAACATAGTCCTGAAGGATTACACGGAAGGTGATGACTTCAACCCCATACTCAATCTCGGGTCCTACTCGGACAAGATGGGAAGCGACATAAAGAGAATGTTCGAGCTTCTCAAGGGAGGGAAGGAGGGCTTCGAAATCGAGGCCCAGGCAATCTTTCTGGATATAATAATGATGCTCATGAAGCTTCCCGAGTCACGATTCTCGCTTGTCGAGGCGACACAGCAGAAGGGGCAGATGGTGGGCGTCAAGGATTACATCGACACCCATTACATGAAGTCCTTCAACCTCGACGAGCTTGCGGAGAGGTTCCACATATCGAAATACCATCTCGTGAGGGAGTTCTCGCGCTGCTACTCGCTCTCCCCGATGTCGTACCTCGAGGACAGGAGGATAAGGGAGGCAAAGTATCTCCTCTCGTCGACAGACATATCGATGACGGCGATAGCTTCCACCCTCGGCTTCTCGTCCTCCTCCTACTTCTCACAGCGCTTCCATTCCGCGGTCGGGATGACTCCCATGGACTACCGCAGAAGCATCCAGAAGGGTGAGATGGTGGACAACTGAATCACTCGATTGTAACGAGCTTTATTGTATTGAGTGTTCCCTTCGCTCCGTCCGCGGGGCCTCCGCAGATTACGATGTTGTCTCCCTTCTCAAGGTTGAGAATCCTCTTTGCCGCAAGCATTGCATAGTGGTACATGACGTCCGATGAGGTGTAGCGGTCGCTCAGAACCGGGGTTACGCCCCAGCTGAGGTTGATGAGTCTCCAGGCTCTCTCGTCAGTCGTCATTCCGATGATCGGCACGGGGCAGCGGAAGCGGGATACGAGTCTCACCGACATGCCGCTCTTCGAACACACGACTATTGCCTTTGCATTGAGGTCTATCGCAAGGTCGCAGGTTGCGTGGGAGAGAGCATCGGTCGAGCTGTGTATCGTGTACTCGGTGGTGCGGAATCTTCTCTCGTAGTTTATGTCACCTTCGGTTGACTCGCAGATCGAGGCCATTGCCTGTACGGCCTCCACGGGGTGCTGTCCCGCAGCGGATTCACCCGAGAGCATGACGGCGCTCGTGCCGTCGTAGACTGCGTTCGCCACATCAGATATCTCCGCTCTTGTCGGGCGCGGGGACGTGATCATGCTTTCAAGCATTTCGGTTGCTGTGATGACACGCTTACCGATGATTCGGCAGCGGGATATCAGGTACTTCTGGATTGCCGGAAGGGAGACGAAGGGCACTTCGACTCCGAGGTCTCCACGGGCAACCATGATGCCGTCGACGTGTTTGCATATGGAGTCGATGTTGTCGATTCCGCTCTGGTTCTCGATCTTCGCGATGAACTCAACCTTCTCGCCGCCGTGCCTGTCGACGAATGTCCTGACGCTCTTGACGTCATTCGCATTCGAGACGAACGAGAGCGCGATGTAGTCGATTCCGTTCTCGAGGCCGAATAAAATGTCGTCCTTGTCTTCCTTCGAGAGGTAGACGGCCCGTGTGACGTGGCCGGGGAAGTTCATGCTCTTGCGGTCGGAAATCACACCGCCGTCGACTACGCGGCATACGGCTTCCGTATCTGTCTTCGACTCAACCTTGAAGGAGAGAAGACCGTTGTTGACGAGAATCGTCTGCCCGATTTCAAGTTCGGCAACGAGATTCTTGTACGACACGGAGCATCTTGTGCTGTCTCCCTCGATGTCGTCTGTAGTGAATGTGAAGGTGTCACCGCTTTTGAGAACGGCCTTGTGGTCCTTGAAGACTCCGACTCTGTACTCCGGGCCCTTCGTGTCGAGCATGATGGCAATCGGAAGATTGAGTTTCTCCCGTACCTTCTTTATGAGTTCTATCTTTCTGAGGTGTTCCTCGTGTGTTCCGTGTGAGAAGTTGAGTCTTGCGACATCCATTCCGGCCAGGGCCATCCGCGTGAGCGTCTCTTCGTTCTCGCTTGCGGGGCCTATTGTGCATATGATCTTTGTTTTCCTCATGGTGTTATTCTACGGGTTAACTGCGTAAAAGGTAAATCGGAAGGAGACAAAAAGCGGTAAAGAGAAAAGAAAGAACTCGGACGGGGATTGTTGCCGTCTTTACTTAACCAATTCGGAAAATATGATTATATTCGTCAGTGGAGAAGAAAATGAAAAAGAAAAGTTTGACACCCATCACGCTCCTCTGCGGGTATCTGGGGGCCGGAAAGACAACCCTCCTGAACAATGTTCTCAGAAATCAGGAAGGATATAAGGTAGCTGTAATCGTAAACGACATCGGTGAAGTCAACGTCGATGCATCCCTCATCGCAAAGGGCGCAAACATCACGGACACGCAGGACATCGTCCCTCTCACGAACGGATGTATCTGCTGCACTCTCAAGGGCCAGATGGCTAAGAACATCGAGAGGATAATCGCAAGCGGAAAGTACGACTACATCATGATCGAGGCAAGCGGTGTCTGCGAACCGATGCCGATTGCACAGCAGCTCATGTCGATCAAGAACGGTGTTCTCGACAACATCGTTGGCGTCGTCGACGCGATGAGACTCGTTGACGAGTTCGCGTCCGGCGAGAAGCTCCTCGAGAAGGACAAGATCGGAGAGGAGGACATCGAAAGCCTGCTTGTCCAGCAGATCGAGTTCTGCTCGACTCTCGTCATCAACAAGACGGACCTTGTCTCCGAAGAGGACAAGGCAAAGGTGAGAAAGGTAATCGAGGCTCTTCACCCCGGTGTCAAGGTCATCGAGACCACAATGGGCAACGTGGCTGTGGGCGAGGTTCTCTCCACCCATTCCTTCGACTTCGACAGAGTCTTCGAGGAGGCGGGATGGTGCAGGGCACTCTCCGACGGTGAAGGCGGACTCGGGGACGACGAGGACGAGGGCAATCCCGACAATCATCACGATGACGATGACGACGAACACGAGCATCATCACCACCATCATGACCATGATGATGACGGTGACGACGATGATGACGAACATGAGCATCATCACGATGAAGACGGGGATGAGCATGAACACCATCATCACCATCACGAGCACAGACACGAGGGCGAGAGCGAGGATGAGTACGGAATCGGAACATTCATCTACTACCGCCGTAAGCCTTTCGTGAGAGCAAAGCTCAGAGAGTATGTGAAGACTTGGCCGAGAAACATCATCAGAAGCAAGGGAACAATCTGGTTCAGTGACGAGGACGACATGGCGTACATTCTTGAGACGTCTGGCCGCCAGCTCTCCTGCGCACCCTGCGGCAAGTGGATCGTATCTGCTCCGAGTGATATCCGCGAGCAGCTTCTGAAGGAGAACCCGGACGTCCTGAATGACTGGGATCCCTACGAAGGCGACAGAATGATCAGACTCTGCATCATCGGCAAGAACCTCGACAAGAAGGCGATTGCGGCAGAGCTTGACAAGCTCCTCGGCTGATTGAGAGATAATATCTTCTTATAAACAAAGGAAAACTAAAGACCCCGAAAAGGGGCCTTTTTAGCATATCATTCGGTTTCGGTGGATGATTTATCCATCTTCTTCCTTTCTATATCATCCTCCATCTCGACCTGCGGAATGAGGGATGCAGCAAGCTTTCCCTTTCCCTTCTGCTTCACGTAGAAGTAGCCGACTATCGAGAAGGCGACCGCGCCGATGAAGTTGATCATGAGGTCCTTCATTGTGTCGAGTAAGCCTATGTCGAGGTAGCCTCCGACTCCGAGAGCCGTCTCTGTTCCGTCCTTCTGTACGACAATCACGTCCGTTATATCCTTGATAACCACGGCCTTGTTGACCTTGTCGGGATTGAGAGAGACGGAGGAAATGGTGTTGACGGTGAAATCTTTCTGCAGGTCGAGGTTGAATATCCTGTCGCCGCCGAATTCGAAGAACTCCCATAAGACTCCTATCGTCATCGAGAAGCAGAATGCCACGATTGCAACGAAGAGAGGGGAGAGCTTCACGGAGAAGCGCTCGCTGCGGTTGAAGAAGTCGACGAGTGCGAAGCCCACGGCTGCAAACAGAAATCCGTTGACGCAGTGGAGCATGCTGTCCCAGAGCGGGAACGTCACATAGAAGGATGCAATCTCCCCGAGTATCTCGGCGCAGAATATGAATACGAGGACTATCACCTCGAGGGCCGTCGGAAGATATACGTGGAAGGTTCTGGAGAAGAACGACGGAAGCAGCATCAGGACTAGCGTGAGAACGCAGATGAATGCGCTTTCGTAGTTCCCCTTGAATATGAATCTCACGAGTACTCCGATTACGAGGGCTCTCAGAACGAGATAGACAATGAGTGTCGTTCTGTTCTTGTACGGTGCTTCCTTCTTCTTTTTCTGCTGCTTATTTCTTAATGACATCTTGAACAATCCCCGCTGCATTCCGCTCCGATACAGTCAAGCTGTAAATCGTCTTCCTCGAGAGTTCCGGAGGCGAACTTCCTGACGGCTTCCTTCGCCGTTCCTCTTACTCCGCCGATTATCTGTATGTCGGCAAGAGCCAGGTCGATTACCATCTTCGGCCCCAGCGAGAGGCAGATGAATGCATCGACTTCTTTCGCCTTAAGAAGAGCGATGATTCCCTCTTCTCCCTTTACCTCCGTCTCCTCTCCCGAGAGGACATCGTCCTCTTCGATATCGTACAGGGCGATGACGGGGGCGTCCTCGGCCTTCTTTTCAATCAATCCTTCCCTTACGGGCAGAGCTACTCTCATCAGTTACCACCTGGAAGTAAGTGTAAAGGTTATTTCAAAATGACGCCAGTACGGAGAGAAGAAAGAAAAAGCCGGTCGTCAGAAATGTATGATTTTGAACGGACGGGTATGAAGCAGACATGCTTTCTGTCTCAAATGAGCAGATTTTACAATTATTTTTCCGGAAACTTTGACAATTTTCCGAAATATCTGCCTTAAGATATAGGAGGCAGAACCTTGAGCAATCTTAAGAGTGGACAGTTCTCCACCGCTTCTTAGGGTTGCGTGATCTGCAAGCAACTGGAGAATGCCCTAATCACTACATATTGTGTTTAATTCACCCTTATTTTAGAGGGTGATTATTATGCATTAATTTATTGTAATATATAAAATAAAGTTTGCTTTACAAGTGTATTCGTGATATAATTTTAATATCATTTTAATACAAGTAAAGGAGACTTTTATGACCCATCTTTCCTTCCAGACAATCGAGAATTATGTCGACTCGAAGCTGAATGATTTCCGTCATCTTTTCCCCCGCTCTGCGACATTCCGGAACTTCACTACCGCCGTGCTGACGGTAATGGGTAGCACAATGCGCCACGGTGTTACCGACTCGGCGAGGATGGTCTGCAGCGGAGCGGACAAGAAGGACGGAGACAGATTCTACGAAAACATCATCCATCTATTCCGCCGATGTAACGGTTACTGTCATCGCGAGCTTTCAAGAAAGCTTGCTGAAATGGTCAGGGACAGCGGTCACATGTATAAGAACAATGCGACTGGAGTTGAGAGAAGCTACATCGTAATCGACGGCCACAATGCCGTCCGAAGCGGACGTCACATGCCTGGAGTAAAGAAGACGGTGCAGCACAGTGAGAGTCCGTCCAAACCTCAGCACACATTCGCTCATATGTGGGGAGTTGCAGGCGTGCTTGTAGGAAGCAAGGAAACGGGAATTGCAAGTATTCCGGTCTCCGGAGAGATTCAGCAGGGAGAAAAGGAAATACGGAAATGGAGAAATGAGGGAGACTACACAAATCGGTCCCACGTCGAGAAGATGATGTTGAAAAGCTGCGAGCTTACAGAGGTCTGCGGCTATTCCTACCTTCTGGCCGATACTTATTTCTATACTTCGAAGGGTGTTAAAATACTCCAGGAACACAATGCGGCACATCCGGACCGGCCCGTCATTCTAATCAGCAGAGCCAAGAAGAATGCCAGAGCATGGACTCCGCCTCCCGAGAAGGAGGATGGAAAGCGTGGCCGTCCGAAGATAAGAGGTGAAAGGGTCAATCTCGCGGCCCTCTTCAAAAACAAGAAGGACTTCAAAAAGGCAGTCGTGAACCTCTACGGCAAGGAGGAAGAGGTATTGTACCTGGAGAAGATTCTCCTCTGGGGAGACGACTATGTTACCATCAAGTTCGTTCTCTGTTCCTCCTCCAGAGGCGACATCATCTTCACCTCGACAGACACGGAAGTCGATGCAAAGACGATTATTGAGGCGTATGCGCTCCGGTGGAAGTGTGAATGTTCGTTCAAGGTAGGCAGTCAGAATACGAAGGCTTTCGACTCGCATTTCTGGACTAAGCACATGCCGAGACTCAACAGGTACGCCAAGAAGACGGATCCGGATCCACTGACCAAGGTTAAGGAAGAGGACAAAGATAAAATCTGGAGGACATTCCGGGCTTATGAACGCTATGCTACTGTGTCATTCATCGGTCAGGCACTGCTTCAGCTGTATTCTCTTGAACTTGCAGCTCAGGCCTATGACTCTCCCACATGGTTGAGAACGAAGAAGGAAGGAGCCGTCTCGATTGAAAACCTCATTCAGGACATTAACAGGGTATTTTTGTTAAGTTTCGCTGCTCTGAGGGAGAAACTCAAACCGGACAAAAATAAAAAAGACAGCAGCGCCATCGTTAAATAACTCTACCGTCCCACTTAAAAGTTGTTTTCATCCTCAACTTATGAGTAAACAGTAGCCCACTTCCGCTCACTTGTCACTATGGGGGTAAGGGGGAAAATTACACTTTTTTCTTCGATTTCGATGCTTGAAAACTCAAAACGACCTGTCCGAACCCATGGAATGCGTGTTTCAGACGAACTCACGCGATAGAGATTGAGAACTGTCCACTGTTAAGTTGTTCAGTTGAGTACCGATCAGGGAAGTTTTCTGAGACGCAACTCTCTTCTGTGTCCTCTGCTTTTTCTGATCTGTTCTGCCTCAACAGTTATTGTACAGTCATGTTGCGGAGATTACCATGCTCGGATGTAAGACGCCTGCACTGCTCGAAAACGGGGCGGTGAGTACAGGGAACCGTCTGTTCTCTGTCTTTCTCTAAGTGTCTGCGTGATTTTTTCTCTACTCTGTGAGTAGACTGATTACACTTCTTTTATTTCTTTTTTGGGCCTTCTCCGGGGGAGTATCAACATGGGTTATGTCTGTAGTTTCGTGTGGAGAAAAGAGTGAGAGTAGTGTATTATTAACCTAAGAGGAGCGATATGACTATGCAGACAAAAGCCAAGCTTCCTATCGGAATGGATGACTTCAGAAAAATAAGGTCCGGTAATTACTACTATGTCGATAAGACAGTGCTCATCGAAGAACTTTTGGGAACAGGAGGAGAAGTAAACTTGTTTACACGTCCCAGGAGATTCGGAAAGACCCTCAACATGAGTATGCTGCGCGCCTTTTTCGAAATCGGGACGGATGCGAGCCTCTTCGACGGACTTTATATTTCCTCACGTACGGATCTCTGTGAGAAGCACATGGGAAAGTATCCCGTCATCTTCATCTCACTCAAAGGAGCAGAGGGCAGAACCTATGAGGAAGCTGCATTCTGTCTTCTTGAACTGATTAAGAATGAGGTATTGCGTTTTTCATTTCTCAGAGATGGCGGAAAGCTGAATGATGATGAAAAGAATGCTTACCGGACTTTATTATCATTGAATGACAAAAGTTCTTCATCGCTTGCTTGTCTCAAGCTTTCGCTGAAGACACTTTCCAGCCTTCTCTTTAAGCATTACGGTCGGAAGGTCATAATCCTTATTGACGAGTATGATGTTCCTCTCGACAAGGCCTTTCAGAACGGCTACTACGATGAGATGGTTTCTCTCATCAGGGGACTATTCGGTGAGGCGCTGAAGTCGAATGATTATCTTGAATTTGCCG
>CAVFVX010000076.1:10533-12299 GCA_963626075.1 Acutalibacteraceae bacterium | reverse complement strand
ATAAAGGGAATATCGAGTGTGCCTTTGAAGAGAGGAAATCCTTCTGCCTGTATTCGTAATAGTCTCATTTTTCTGTTTCCTGCTACAGAAACAGTATAACCCTTAATCGGAAAATAACAACGGAAAAAGTGTAGTTAAATTCAAAAATAAGACTTTAAATAGCTAAAAATGTCAGCTAATCACACGTAATTCGTTTTTATCTGAAGAGATTGCAGAGCGGGAACGCAAGAAGCGGGGCTATCTCCTTCTTTTCGAGGTTGACCATGAGGAGTCTGTCGAGTCCTATGGCGACGCCGGAGGAGGAGGGCATGTCGAGGTCGGGGAAGGCAGGGTCGGAGAGGGAAATCACATCCTTTGTTCCTCTTCTTTCGTCCTCGAGTCTCTTCTGTTCCCTGTCGTAGTATTTACGGATCTTGTCCTTGTCCGTCTCCTCGTCGTAGCAGTTTGCTATCTCGACGCCGTCGATGTACATCTCCCAGCGCTTGCGGTAGGGCCTGTCGGGATATGTCTTTGCCAGGCAGTCGATCTGCTCCGGGTAATCCCTGAGGTATACTTCCCTGTCCTTCGGAAGATTCGGTTCCACGTATGTGAGGAATATCCTGTTGAAGGTATCTTCCCAGCTCTCGTTCTCGGGAACGTAGAGCGAGAGGTGCTCGGCTTCGCTTCTGAGGAAGGTAATGTCCTGCGCTTTGATGAGGTCGACGCCTGCGTACTCCTTCATCGCCTCTTCGACTGTGATGACGAGGGGTTTGTTTCTGAGCCACGGTAAATCTGATAGTGCCGTCTTCTCTATCATGTCGATGGTGAGGGGAATCGAGTCGGAGTCCGAGTAGCCCACGGTGTAGTACTCGAGCATTGTGAACTCGGGGTTGTGTACGTCTCCCAGCTGCTCTGCGTTACGGAAGCACTGGGAAATCTGGAAGATCGAGCCCGAGCCCGAGGAGAGCATCTCCTTCATGTATATTTCGGGTGAGGGAATCAGGAAGAGCTCCTTTTCTCCGACGAATTCGTTGGAGAATAGCGTGGAGAATGTCTTTATCGTGGGCTCCGGAATAAGATAGGGTGAGAGGGTGGGGGTGAAGACTTCGAGGTAGTCCTTATCGATGAAATATTCTCTTATGTTCTGAAAGAGCCTCATGCGGCTTCTCTGGGCGTTAAAGTCAAACATGAGTGAAGTTTAGCAGAAGAAAAAAACTCGGTCCACAGGAAAGAGCCGTATTGTCTCTCCCCTTTGAATGGGACTAGAATGAAACCATGTTCCAGTACACTACAGATGAGCCTGTCTATGCCCTCGCCACGGCCTTCATGCCGTCGGCTCTTGCGGTGATCCGCGCTTCGGGAAAGGACTCATTGAAGCTTCTTGCTCCGTATTTCAAAGGAAGACTCGAAAAGGCTCCGTCGAATACCGCCGTCCACGGCTGGATAGTCGACGAAAACGGTTCCAGTGTCGACGAAGTCATCGTAATAAAATACGAGAAGGGCAGAGGATACACCTCCGAGGAGGCTTTCGAGATCATGTCCCACGGCTCCCTTCCCGTAATACGGAAGATTTCCTCCGTACTGGAAAGGGCGGGCTTCCGTCAGGCCCTGAGGGGCGAATTCACATACCGCGCATTCATGCACGGCAGGATGGACCTCACCGAGGCCGAGGCCGTCGAGGAACTCGTAAGGAGCGGCGGGGAGAAGGGACGGGAGGACGCCATGGAGCGTCTCTCGGGATCAGTAAGAAAGGAAGCGGAAGATATAAGAAGCGGAATCGTGAACAT
>CAVFVX010000076.1:0-10241 GCA_963626075.1 Acutalibacteraceae bacterium | reverse complement strand
CCCGTCCGGCTCTTCGACACTGCGGGGCTCAGGGAAGGCGAGGACGAAATCGAGAGAGAGGGAATAGAGCGTTCCGAAAGGATGATGGAGGAAGCGGACCTCGTCTTGTACGTTCTTGACGGCGGAGAGAAGGAGCCGGAGGAGAAGAGGGCGAAGATGATTTACGTCCATTCGAAGAGCGACCTCACCCCCTCGTCCGGGCTGTCGTTCTCGTCTCTTACGGGAGAGGGAATCGGAGATGTGGTGGAGGAAGTCGTGAAGTATCTTACGTCGTCAGCAGTCACCCCCTCGGGAGTTCCCGTAATCGAGAGTGCAAGGCAGAAGGAGAAGATAGACGAGACAATCGCCGCCCTCAGGGACGCTGAAGAGAACAGGAACATGAGCGTCGACATCATTGCACTCTTCTTCCAGAGTGCGCTCGAGGCACTCGGGGAACTCACGGGAGAAATCACGACGGAAGACATACTGGACGAGCTCTTCTCGTCCTTCTGTCTGGGGAAATGAATATGAGAGATTATGAAGCAATTGTAATAGGCGGAGGACACGCGGGAATCGAAGCCGCGCTTGCTCTCTCGAGAGAGGGTTTCGACACCCTCATGATTACGCAGTCCCTGGACGCAATAGGGCGTATGAGCTGCAACCCGGCAATCGGGGGGCTTGCGAAGGGAAACCTCGTGAGGGAGATAGACGCCCTCGGGGGCGAGATGGGGCATCTCATCGACCACACGATGATTCAGTACCGCATCCTCAACCGCTCCCGCGGTCCCGCGGTGCAGGCTCCGCGTGCACAGGCAGATAAGTTCTCGTATTCCCGGCTTGCCAAGGAGACCTGCGAGAAGGAGAAGAAGCTCAACCTCTTCATGGATACCGTCGTTGATTTCCTCATCGAGGAGAAGGACGGTAAGAGAGTGATTACCGGTGTCGTTACCGAGAGGGGCTGGAAGATAACGGCAAAGGTTGTCGTTCTCACAACGGGCACCTTCATGGAGGGAAGAATCTTCATCGGCGAATATGACGCTCCCTGCGGGAGACTGGGGGAGGGCGCAGCGACAGGACTCGGAACGAAGCTGAGACAGTACGGCTTCCATGTAGGACGAATGAAGACGGGAACTCCCGCGAGAGTGAGATCCTCCTCTCTCGACTGGGACGAACTCGAGGTGCAGGACGGGGACGAGACGATGATGCCGTTCTCCTTCGACTATGACACAATCGAGAGACCTTCTCTCAAGTGCTACATAACATACACGAACGAGGAGACTCACAGGATAATCCGCGAGAACATCCACCGCTCTCCTCTCTACGGCGGAAAGATCGTCGGAAAGGGCCCCAGGTACTGCCCATCCATCGAAGACAAGGTCGTAAGGTTTCCCGAGAGGGACCGCCACCAGATCTTCGTCGAGCCGGAGGGCGACGGAACTGAGGAGATGTACCTCAACGGCCTCTCCTCGTCGCTTCCGGAGGAAGTGCAGCACCGCTTCATCCGTACGCTTCCGGGCCTGAGACACTCGGAGATAATGCGTCCGGCATACGCAGTCGAATACGACTACCTCGATCCGCTGGACCTCCTGCCGTCACTTGAATCGAAGATAGTCTCGAACCTCTTCGTCGCCGGCCAGACCAACGGTACAAGCGGCTACGAGGAGGCTGCTGCACAGGGAATAATGGCGGGAATAAACGCCGCCCAGCGATTAAAGGGTGAAAGAGCCGTAATCCTCGGCAGAACCGACGCATATATCGGGGTCCTCATCGACGACCTCGTGACGAAGGGCACGAAGGAACCCTACCGCATGTTCACGTCGCGTGCAGAGTACCGCCTGTCGCTGAGGCACGACTCTGCGGACATCCGTCTCACCCCGATCGGCTATAAGGCGGGGCTCTGCAGAGAGGAGAAAATGGAGAGGCTCAACGACAAGATACGAAAGATGGACGAAGTCAGGGACCTCCTCAGAGAAAGCCGCATCGCGGGAAAGAACGGTCTCGAGAGACTTGTAAGAAGCGAAAACGACATCTACGGAATGGAGGACGAGATACCGTCCCTCAGAGACTATCCCGCCGGTGTCCTCAACGAAGTCATGCTGGACGTCAAATACTCGGGATACCTGAGGCGCCAGGAGATAGACGCCGAGAGGGCGAAGAGACGCGAAAGCATCCGCATTCCCGATGACTTCGACTACGACTCCGTCGAAGGCCTCAGTGCCGAGAGCCGCGAGAAGTTCAAATCAGTAAGACCCGCAACCCTCGGGCAGGCGGGAAGAATCAGCGGCGTCCGTGTTTCCGATACCGCCGTTCTTGCGCTATACTTGAGAGAGGGAGCGGGAAATGACAAAAAAGAATCTTAAGGCGTACCTTGTCTCTCTCGGAGTCGACAATGCCGATGAGAAGACGGAGAAGCTCTGGTCCTACACGGACGAGATAATGCTCTTCAATCCGTCTCTCAAGCTCGTGGGAAGTACCGACAGGGATGATATACTCCTGAGGCACATACTCGACTGCGCTTCGGCGTATCCCGTCTTCCTTTCGGAAACGAAAGAAGGAGATACAATAGCCGATCTCGGGTCGGGGGCGGGACTTCCCGGAATAGTGCTTGCGGTACTTTTTCCCGGAAGGGAGTTCTTCCTCATCGAGAGAATGACGAGGAGAGTGGGGTTTCTGAGGTCCACTACGGCCGTCCTGAAGCTGGGTAACGTCCACATCGTCGACAGGGACATCAGCGACGTCAGGGAGAAATACTCCCTCCTCACGTGCCGTGCCTTCCATCCGCTCTCCGACATAGCGGAGCATGCGTCGCTTCTCGCCGGGAATGCGGTCTTCTACAAGGGAACGGCAGACAACGTGAAACGCGAACTCGATACACTCCGCCTTGACGGTTGGCGCTTTGAAGAGAGAACAGTACCCGTGACGGTCCCCGGTCTCGGGGAGGAGAGGAACATTGTTGTTCTTCACAATTGGGAGAAAGAGTAATAATACACATGAAGAAAGGAAGGTTTTCACTCATAGTCGCATCGGTTTTCATGGTCCTCGGAGTCGTACTCTCCATTCTGGGGGTACTCGGAGGACTGGGACTCCTTGAAGGAACAGTCGCATCATCTGTTTCGGCACTCGGTGCCGAGGCGGGACTCTCGGGAGGAGGATTCAGCCTGCTCGAGGCCGGAATATTCTGTCTTCTCGAAGGCGGAGTAATACTTCTTTTCAGGCTTCGCAAGCCCTTCAGCATGCCGCTGACGCTGTTTCTTGTCGTGGAGTACCTCACGCTGCAGGCGGCAGTGAGAAGAGCTCACTCCGTTCCCCTTCCGTCATATACCATCACGATACTTTCCACAACGAAGCCCGGGCTTCTCTTTGCTCTCTTCGTACTCGAGGTGCTTCTTGCCTCGGTTCTTCTTGCTTCCGTATCTTCGCTCGATGCCAGGTGGAGGAAGAAGAGGGAGATCCAGATGAAGATGCTCGAGAAGGAAGGAATGGTAAAGAGCAGGGAGACTCTGGAAGAGGAGAAGCTTCTCAGAAAACAGAGAAAGCTCAACGAGAAGGAAGAGAGGGAAAGGGCGAGAGACGAGAAGAAGTACTCGGCTGAACTCGAAAAGAAGGAAAAGGCCGAGAGAAAGAAGAGGGAAAAGACAGAGGAAAAAGAGAAGAGGGAATACGAGAAGAAGCGCGAGAAGGAAGAGATAAAACGCGATAAGGAACGCGAGAAGGAAGACAGAAAGCGCGACAGGGAAAGCGACAGACTCCTCGAGAAGAAGGAAGCGGAGGAGGAAAGACTCGAAAGCGATAGACGCAGGGAAGAGAAGAAGAGACTGAAGGAAGAGAAGAAACAGCAGAAGGACGAGGAGAAGGAGAAGAAGAGACAGGAGGAAGAGAAACTTCCCGAGCTCAACCTCTCGGAAGGAATCGGAAACCCCGACACCCCGCTCTCGTTCCCCTCGTTCGAGGAAATGCCCGACTTTAAGACCATCGGTCACCATACATACGACACGGACGAGAAGACACTCCCCGAAGAGGAGGAGAAGCCTCTTGTCGAAAGTTCGTCCTTCATGGACAACCTCAAGAGCGAAATAGACAGAGAGGAATGGGATAATGTCCGGGAGAGCACTACGCCCGCAGAGTCGAAGCTCAACACGAAGCACTTCACGGGGGGCGGCATGCTCGAGGCGACCCTCGAGATGTACAATTCAGCATCTGAAGACGAGGCCGTGCAGCCTCTCAACCGCAACCCCATAATCGGACTCGACGACAACCCCGCGCCATCCCCGCAAAGAAAGACGGACGGCAGTATTGCGCCGTCGAATCTCGATCCGTCACATCCGAGATACAGACTCTTCGAGAACCTCCAGAACGGAGAGAGGGATGATTCCGTGCCGCAGCCCGCTCTGAAAACGGAGGAGGAGCACATTGCTCCGTCTTCTCTCGACCCGTCGCACCCGAGGTACAGACTCTTCGAGAATCTCCAGAACGGAGTCAGGGACAGCAGCTCCTCTCAGATTCATCAGGAAGCTCAGAGCGGGAATATAGCGCCGTCCAGTCTCGACCCGTCCCATCCGAGATACCGTATGTTCGAGAACCTCCAGAACGGAAACGTCGACACGTCCCTCCCGACGAAGGAGGAGAAGAAGACAGAAGATGAAATCGCTCCGTCGTACATAGGAAAGGACCACCCCAGGTACCGTCTCTTCGAGGCCCTCTCGGAGAATAACGATAAGAAATCAGAGACGACAGTATCGTATACGCCGGGCCGTGCATTCACCCCCGAGGACGAGGGAGAAGTGAAGAATCCGTATGCTGCAGCGTCCACGCTGACAGAGGAGAAGCCGTTTGCTCCCGTCTTTACGAAGAAGGAGCCGGAACCCGCTCCCGCATTCACTCCGGATGAAGAAGACATTGATGATATTCTCCCCGAAACCCCGTCACTTCCTTCCGATTACGTGAAGGAAGAAAGGACTACTTCCCCCGTTCAGAAGCCGGTGGAGACGGTAAGTACTCCGCCCGCTCCTTCAAGGGAACCCGATGCCGGGTTCATCCCGCCTCAGAACCCGCAGGTGAGAAGCATAACGGAGACTGAGGACGGACACAGAGTCTTCGAGACGAAGAGTGACGAGGAGGTTGCGGACGACTTCAACCTGATAGTGGGAGTGGGAGACCTTGCCTCGAACAGAGGAGGACTCACCGCAATAGCGATGAGGCAGAAGACTCCGTACAATCCGCCGGACCCGTCGCTATTGAAGGACTACCCGAGAATAAGCCAGGAGATAGACCCGTTCACACAGGAGCAGGGAGACATAATCGTCAGAACCCTTGCAGAGCAGAAGATCACCGTCGAGCTCTCCGCGATAATCAAGGGGCCTGCCGTAACGCAGTACGAACTCAAGCTCGCGCAGGGTATGATAATCAGCAAGATCAAGGCGAGGGAGGACGAGATCAACTACGCTCTGGGAGGCAAAAAGGTCAGAATACTCGCTCCCGTCCCCGGCAAGCAGGCAGTCGGAATCGAAGTACCGAACCCGAGCATATCGATTGTCGGCTTCAAGGACATGATTTATGCCCTCACTGCAAACGAGAAGTACCTGTCATTCAAGGTCCCGATGATTCTCGGACGTACCGTCACGGGCGAGCCGATTGTAATCGATGTTTCGAAGATGCCCCATATGATAATCGCCGGAACAACGGGTTCTGGTAAGAGTGTCTGCATCAACTCATTCATCAATACGATAATCTATGAGAAGAGTCCGAGGGACGTCAGGCTCATCATGGTCGACCCGAAGGTCGTCGAGCTTACAATCTACAACGGAATACCCCACCTTCTGACTCCCGTCATCACGGATGCCAAGCGTGCCCTCAAGGCTCTCGACTGGCTTGTCAGCGAGATGGAGAGGCGCTATGCGATGCTTGCCCGCTACGGCGTGAGGAACATCTCCGGCCTCAACGAGAAGATAGTGTCCGGTTCTCTGAAAGGCGTCGAGAAGCTTCCGTACATCGTACTCATCATGGACGAGTTCGCGGACATCATGGCAGTCGTGGGAAAGGAGATGGATGCGGCAATAAGCCGTATCGCGGCAAAGGCGAGAGCTGCGGGAATCCACATGATTCTTGCGACTCAGCGTCCGAGTGCCGACGTAATACTCGGGACCCTCAAGTCGAACCTCCCCGGACGAATCGCATTCGCGGTCTCGAGCGGCGTAAACTCCCGTGTCATCCTCGACGAGCAGGGAGCGGAGAACCTCCTGGGCAAAGGCGATATGCTTCTCCTTGACCCTGGAGCAATGGGACTCACGAGAATCCAGGGTGCATTCGTTTCCGACGGGGAAGTGGAGAAGATAACAGACTATGTCACCTCGAACAATTCCAAGCCCGAGTTCCTCGAGGAGAGCGTCTTCGAGGAGGAGAGCGATGATGACGACGGAGGCGAGGAGTTCATGGACGACGAGGGAGACGAGGACCTCTACGAAATGGCGAAGAAGATAGTCTACGAGCGTAAGAGCGCATCGGCATCCTACCTCCAGCGGCGGTTAAAGATCGGCTACAACAGGGCTGCGAGAATCGTCGAGCAGATGGAGGAGGACGGAATCGTCGGACCCGCCAACGGCTCGAAGCCGAGGGAAGTACTCAGATTCGAGTGATGGACAAAGAATAATGAATAACAGACAATCGTGCTGTTAACAGGGATAGTGAAAAATGAAATTCAGTGAATTGAATCTGAAAGAAGAAGTTTTGAACGGAATAAGGAGCGTGGGCTTCGAAGACTGCACAACAGTGCAGGAGAAGGTCCTGCCGGTGACACTCAAGGGACGTGACGTCATGGTCCAGTCGAAGACGGGAAGCGGAAAGACCGCAGTCTTCCTCATCACGATCTTCGAACATTACCTCGAGTCCGGACGCAGGAGCAGGGCTATCGTCGTCGCTCCGACAAGAGAGCTTGCCGTCCAGATAGAAGAGGACGCGAAGAAGCTCTCGGCGGGAATAGAGAACTACAAGGTCGGCTGCTTCTACGGCGGTGTGGGCTACGGCGAGCAGAACAGGGAAATCGAGGAGGGACTCGATTTATATGTCGGAACCCCCGGAAGACTTCTCGACTACGCGAAGGGCAGGAAGATAGACTTCAGACAGTTCGACATAGCAGTCCTCGACGAGGCCGACAGAATGTTCGACATGGGCTTCTACCCCGACATCCAGAAGATGTTCTCACTCATGAGGGACAGCAGAGACAGGCTGACGATGCTCTTCAGTGCAACTCTTTCCACGAGAGTAAGGAATCTAGCCTGGGGCTACATGAACAACAGCGAGGAGATTCTGATCGAGCCCGAAAAAATCACGGTCGAGGCAATAGAGCAGGAACTTTTCCATGTGACGAAGGACGAGAAGTTCGGCCTTCTTCTCTCCATATTGAAGAAAATCAATCCCCAGTCCTGTCTCATCTTCACGAACACGAAGGACAGGGCCGTGGAGGTTTCGAAGAGACTCAATCTCAATGGCTATAAGACCGAGTACCTCATGGGTGACATGCCGCAGTCGAAGAGACTCGAGACAATCGACAGAATGAAGGAAGGGAAGCTGAGCTTCCTCGTCGCAACCGATGTCGCTGCCCGCGGTCTTCAGATAGACGACCTCGAACTCGTCGTCAACTACGACATTCCCGAGGACTATGAGAACTACGTGCACAGAATCGGAAGAACCGCGAGAGCGGGAAAGTCCGGAAAGGCCGTGACACTTGCATGCGAGGAGTACATCTACGGCCTCGAGGCAATCGAAGACTACATCGGAATGAAGATTCCCGTGAAGTGGGCGGACGAAGAGGGACTGGAGGAAGTAGAGGACAAGAGCGCAGGCTACAGGACCCCCAGGAGAACATCCTCATCTTCCCGTAAGCCCCGTGAGTCATCACGCCGCTCTTCTTCCTCGACACGTGATGTCAGGACGAAGAAGCCCACATTCCGCGACAGCCAGGTGAAGAGAGAGAAGGACGACGCACTCTCCTACAGGAGCAAGACCGACTTCAACAAGCTCAAGACGATGAGCCTGGAAGAGAGAATGAAGTACTACCAGAACGCATTCTCCTCTTCTCCCGATACTGATGAGGAAAAGAAGAGTCCTTCCTCCTCAAAGGGAAACAGAAATCAGAGCGAGAGAAAGAAGAACCCTCAGCCTCAGAAGAGCCGGAACCAGAAGCCTCAGGGAGCGGAGAAGTCTTCTCCCGCAGCGTCACAGAATACGGTACAGAAGCCCGTGACCGGAAATACGCCGGTGAAGGCCGAGGAGAAGAAACCGGAGGTCAGGGCACCGGAAAAGAAGAAGGGATTCTTCCAGCGCATTGCCGCATTCTTTACGGGGAAGAAGGACTGATGAAGAAGAAAGAGGGACTCCTCAGGCGCTTTGCCGCATACTATAAGCCGTACATCGGATGGTTTGTTCTCGACATGGCCGCAGCGGCGACTGCGTCACTTCTCTCGATCTTCGCGCCTTACTTCGTACGTAAGGTGCTTGCTGTCATACAGGGCGGAGAGACGACGGTGTCTCCCCTGATTGTCACGTATCTTGCAATTGTACTCTCGATTTACGTACTCAGCGCAGTCTGCACCCACATAAGAATCAAGTGGGGACACTACCTCGGAGTCTGGATCGAGAACGACATGAGACGGGACATGTTTCACCACCTCCAGAAGCTCTCATTCTCCTATTTCGACAGAAACAAGACGGGAGACATAATGAGCAGAATCTCGAACGACCTCTTCAACATAGCGGAGGTCGCTCACCACTGTCCGGAAGATATGGTTATATCTCTTCTGACGATAATCGGTGCCTACATACTCATGTTCATGATGTGTCCGCCACTTGCGTTCGTTTCGATAATTCCGCTGCCCCTGATGGCGGCCTACGGAATAGTCTTCAACAGACGCCTCAAGAGATCGAACAGGGCAATCAGAAAGAGAATATCCGAGATAAACGTCACCGCCGAGAACTCCATCCAGGGGATAAGGGAGGTCAAGTCCTACTCGCGCGAGGAGCTCCAGGAGGAGAAGTTCAAACAGAGCAACATTAATCTCAAAGAGAGCCGCGAGGACATGTACAGGGAGATGGCCGCCTACCAGAGCGGAATCTCGTTCATGAGACAGTTCTACTACTTCATCACGATTGCGGGAGGAATACTCCTCATCGTGAAAGGAAGGGTAACTGTCGCGGACCTCACCGCATTCATCCTCTACGTATCCGTCGTCCTTCCTCCCATCGACAGACTCATCAATTTCACAGAGCAGTTCACGCAGGGCGTGTCGTCCTTCGAGCGCTTCACCGAGATAATGGACGTCATGCCGCAGATCAACGACAGACCGGACGCAAAGGACATCGTTGTCACGAAGGGCGACATCGAATTCAGGGATGTCTCCTTTAAGTATGAAGGCGAGGCCGAGAAGGTCCTCGATCACTTCTCGATGAAGATAGACGGCGGAAAGCGTATTGCGATAGTCGGCGAAAGCGGAGCGGGAAAGACCACGGCAGCGTCGCTTCTCGCGCGCTTCTACGAAAAGGACGGCGGTACGATTACAATCGACGGCACCGACGTCGACTCGGTAACGCAGCGATCCCTGAGGAACGCAATAGGCTTCGTGCAGCAGGATGTCTTCCTCTTCGATGCATCGATCAGGGAGAATCTCTCCTACGGCAGACCCGGGGCTACGGATGAGGAAATATGGGACGCAGTGAGAAAGGCACACCTCGAGGACTTCGTCATGTCACTCCCCGACGGACTCGATACCGAGGTCGGAGAGCGGGGCACAAGGCTCTCTGGCGGACAGAAGCAGAGACTCAGCATAGCGCGTGTCTTCCTGAAGAATCCTCCGATTCTCATATTCGACGAGGCAACGTCCTCGCTCGACACCGAGAGCGAGACGCTCATCCAGGATGCCTTCAACCGCCTTGCAGTCGGCCGCACCAGCATCGTAATAGCTCACCGTCTCTCGACTATAATCGACAGCGACGAAATCTACGTAATAGACAAAGGAAAGGTTGTGGAGAAGGGTACACACAGGGAGCTTCTCGAGAAGAAGGGGCTCTACTACAGACTCTATTCACTCAAGTAACATGCATAAGATTCTGAAATTTATAAGAATATTCATAGCAGCAATCCTGATCATTCCCGCCTTCATATTCGCAGTTATCGGAATAGGTCTCTACTGGGTATTCACCTTCCTGAGAATGAAGAAGACTGCAGAGCGTGTCTCGAAGGGCCTCTATTATATACTCTGCTGCTGGATAGT
>CAVFVX010000075.1:0-12399 GCA_963626075.1 Acutalibacteraceae bacterium | reverse complement strand
GGAGCATCGTGTACTGGCTTGCGAGTCCCCCCGTCTTCTGGTCGGGGACGCAGAGAGGAACGTATCTGTCGAGGGGTTCCCTGCCGATGACGACGCCGGCGGCGTGGAGCGACGTGTGCCTGTTGAGGCCGTCGAGTCTGATTGCAGTGTCGAAGAGCTCCTCGTAGACTCCTCCGCGGTCCCTTATCTCCTGGAGTTTGGGCTCGGCCTTGAGGGCGTCGGTGACGTGCATGTGCTTTATTCCCGGTATTTCATCGGGAACGAGGGATGTTATTCTGTTTGATTCCTCGAAGGGAATGTCGAGCACTCTCGCGACGTCCTTGAGTACGGCCTTGGGCTTGAGGGTACCGAATGTGACGATCTGTCCGACCGAATCGTGGCCGTAGTGCTCCGTGACGTAGTCGATGACCTCTCCGCGTCTCTCGAAGCAGAAGTCGACGTCGAAATCCGGAAGAGATACACGCTCCGGGTTGAGGAACCTCTCGAAGAGCAGGTTGTACTTCATCGGGTCGACATCGGTGATTGTCGTGGTGTATGCAACGAGGCTTCCGGCTCCGCTTCCTCTTCCCGGTCCCACCGGGATGTCGTGGGTCTTCGCCCAGTGTATGTAGTCGCGGACGATTAAAAAGTAGGCGGGGAAGTCCATCTTTATGATGATGTCCAGCTCGTGCTGGAGCCTTGCCTTGAGTTTCTCGAGTTCCTCTCCCTCTGCATCGGGGTACCTCATCTTGAGGCCTTCGTAGGAGAGGGCCGTCAGGTACTCGGCGTCGTTCCTGTACTCGGGGGGAATCTGGCACTTGGGGAGAATCGGGCCGGGGAACTTGATTTCGAGCTGGCACCTCTCTGCAAGCTTACCCGTGTTCTCGACGGCTTCGGGACACCAGGAGAAGAGCTTCTCCATCTCCTCGGGGGTGCGGAAGTAGAACTCTCCCTCCTTGTAGCGCATTCTCTTCTCGTCGCTCTTCTTGTTCTGCGTTCCAATGCAGATGAGCGTGTCGTGCGCGTTCCAGTCGGACTTGTCTATGTAGTGGATGTCGTTCGTGCAGACGAGGGGAACGTCGAGCTCGTGTCCCAGTCCCGGGAGAACCTTCAGCACCTCCTTCTCCTCGTCTATTCCGTGGTCCTGGAGCTCGAGGTAGTATCTGTCGCCGAAGACGCTCTTGTACCACTTGATTCTCTCTCTTGCTCCGTCTATGTCGCCCGCGACTATGAGGCGGGGAATCTCACCGGCAACGCACGCCGAGAGACATATGAGGTCCTCGCTGTGGCTCATGAGCGACTCGTCGTCGATCCTGGGCTTGTAGTAGTAGCCTTCCTTCCATGCGATGGAATTGAGCTCCATGAGGTTGTGGTAGCCCTTGTCCGTCATCGCGATGAGGATGAGGTGGAAGTACTTCGAGGAGCTGTCCTTAACGTGTCTGTCATGGGTATGGTAGAACTCGCATCCGACGAGCGGGTTTATGCCTGCGTCCCTGCATGCCTTGTAGAACGTGACGGCGCCGTACATGTTGCCGTGGTCCGTGATGGCGAGGGCTTTCATTCCCGTCTCCTTGCACTTTGCAATGTAGCGGGGAATCGAGGCGGCTCCGTCGAGGAGCGAGAAGTCTGTATGGTTGTGGAGGTGTACGAAATTACTCAAGTCTGTATGCTCCGTGGTTTCAGACGGCACTCTCAAGCTGCGAGGGTGCGAGGACCTTCGTGTTGATGCTGTTCGTCATGTCTTCGAGTATGTAGTTCAGCCTTGCCTTCTGGAGCTTCGTTATATTCGGTGTCACGGAGTTGATGAAGGTGTAGGCTATCTGCAGGAACTGGTTGAAATCCTGCCCCGAGAGGGGGAAGTGCAGCTGCATGAGGATGTTGTCCAGGTCCTTCGAGTACACGATTCCCTGGAGGGGGAATGTGATGGCAAGGTGCGGGTTGATGAGGGTATCCTGTCCGCCTTCCGCCGTGAACGACACGGCAACGGTGTTCTCTATGTCGTCGACGTACGACCCCTCCTCGCGGAAGTAGGAGTACTCGAGCGGGGCGAGGGAAACTCTTATCCTCGTGATGAGCGCACGCGGGGGAAGCGCTATCTGTCCGCTCTTGAGAACGTTCACGAGCTGCGAGAGCGGTGTCCACTTGGATTTGACCGTCTTCTTCCTGAGGGTTCTCACTTCGGCGTTGGCGCCGAGCGTGATGAGAGTGCCGGGAATCGTCGTCATCGGGTTCGTCGTCGCCGTCGCACCCCCGATTGTCGCACGCCCCGTGAGGAGCGGGCTTCCGATTGCGATGATGTTCTCGGTGAGAATCTTCGGAAGGAACGACTGGTGGCCGCGGAGAATCTCGTTGAGAGTCACCATTGCCCCGGTTTCTATCATACGGTCGTTGCGGGAGATCTTCCTCAGCTCCTCGATTGAGGCGAGGTATACGACTTCGGGGTTGGTCTCGCGGCTGGGGTAGCTCTTTTCCCTGCTCATTATCGCAGTACCGCCCGCCCAGATCTTCGCGTTGGGGTATCTGAGGGCGGTCTGGCTGTATTCCGAGAGGCTCTGGGGGATGTGGATCGACGGTGAGTTAAGACCTTCGTACATTTCTCTTCCTCCTTATCTCGACTGCCTTGTTGATGATGCTGATTTCGTCCTCCATCTCCATGCAGGAGCAGTGTACTGCGCCGAGGAGACGCTTTATCTCATCCGGTCTCGTCTCTCCCGAGGAGATTATCGACTCGAAGAGGATCGTGCGGGAGGCGTAGCAGTCCTGGCAGGGTTCGACTCCGACTGTCTCGTATGCCTTCGCGATGTCCTTCATGTTCCTGGTCTTCTGGAACTGGTCGAAGGTGACGATCTCCCTGTTCCTGATTTCGAAGGCGGGAACGAGGCACGACAGCTGCGCCTTGCCGTCGATGAGGACTGCGCAGAGTCCGCACATCTTTCCCCTGCAGTGCGACGTCACCGACTGGATATCCAGATTCTCCTGGAGAATGAGTGAGAGGGGTTTGTTGGAATTGAGTGAAAGAGTAAGTGTCTTTCCGTCTACCGTGCAGTCTATCTTCACCTGTTCTTTCCTCCCGAGAGTATGTTCTCGATCATCACTGCCGCGGAGGGCATGGTGACTGTGTTCTTCTCACCCAGCGCCTGCCAGATGGCGGCGGTGTATGCCGCGGTGACAAGGAAGCGTGTCGTGTTCTCGAGGGAGGAGTAGACTGTCGTGTCCTTCTTCTCTCCCGTTATCTTTATGTCAATCGAGAAACCGTCACCGAGTTTTGCTCCGAGGGACGCGAGGGTCTCGGAGGCAATCGCCTTTATCTTCTGCTGTGCGCCCCTGGAGTAGGGAAGCGCGAGTGCCATGTCGAGCCAGAGCTTCTTCGCAACCGGCACAAGTGACACCTTGGGAATCGTGATTTCGCAGACCGCCGCTCCGTAGCCCGAGTATTCGAACTCGCAGGGAAGCGAGAGGTTCTGGGAATTGAACTTGAGGTCCACAGGTCCGTTCTCGGTGAGAGTGGAGAGTTTGTTCGCAGCCTTCATGAGCTGTGTGAGGAATATCGTCTGGTAGGAGGAGAGGATGTCCGGGCCGCTGTCGGGAGCCTTTACGTAGTTCTCGAGGAAGAGAATGGGTTCCGACTGGCTGTTCTTCACGAAGTACTGCCCGATGAGATCCTTCAGCGTTTTGTCCTGCGTAATCTGCGCGGGAATCGTTCCTGTAATCGTTATGTTCTTCTTCGCCGTGTATGAAATCTGGGCCTGGAACTGGTTCTCCCTGGCAGAAGTTGTCGAGAAACCGGAAATCGAGAGTCCGGACGCCAGTCCTATGCCGTAGAGGTAACCCTGGAGGCCGAATGAACCCGCATGCAGGGAGCCCGCGGACCACTTTCTCTCGTAGTCGGAGGCTGCGGCCACGTTCTTCAGTCTCTCCCCGAGGTCTCCCAGGTCGTGCCTGGGTGCCCAGTCGGTGAACTTCGTTATGTCCTTCGACGATGTCACGGCATATCTCAGGGGCGTCGAAAGCGCTCTCTCGGCGAGACGCGAGTTATGGAGTGCCGTTGCAGAGACGGCGAATGAATATATGGAGGAACCGCAGAACATCGTCGGGTATGCGGGACTCTGGACTGTGCGGATAAGGGCCTTGAAGGAGTCGAGGTTGTACTTCGGCATTATTCCGGCCATTATCTGGCGCTGGATTTCCTTCCCGAGCGGAGAGAAGGCACCCTGATTGACGGTGACGGTTATCTCCTCGTGGCGGGGCCTGTTCTCGCTGTCGAGCCATGTCGTGAGAAGGAAATCCATACCGGTACGTCGTGCCCAGCTTTCTGGTCTCATCTCGCAGGCAATCTTCGTCTTCTCGGCCGCGATTGCGGTGTATGCACCGAAGATGGCGGGCGTGACGATGAATTCGTCGTAGCGCTCGAGATACTTCTCCGGGTGGAGGACTATCTGGTCGGGATTTGCTCCCGTTGCATTGGCTATCGTCTCCTTCACGAGCCCGGGCCACTGCGTGGGACACTGCACGTGCCACGTGCCGTTGTTCTCCGGCCACGTCAGAACGTCGTAGCGGACATGTGAACGTATATTTGAAGGAGTGACTGAGAGGTTTGTCTCGACTCTCCTCAGACTCTGCTTGTCTTTCTCCGTCTCGTCCTCGTTGTCGAGGCCCCAGGAGAAGAAGAGGGGATCCGGCGGAAGATTGTCTTCAGTCTCCGTCGGCCTCGTTTCGCCCTCGTTGAGCGGAGTCGTTATCACCTTTATCTTCTCGAGAGCGAGTTCCGCGCTCTCGTAGTCCGGTCCGAAGAGAACAAGAAGAGGCTGCCCGGGGTATGCTATGTAGTCGTCTGCAAGGAGCGGAATCTTCGTTCCCATGACCCTTATCGCATTCTCTCCGGGGATATCCTTAGCCGTGATTATGAAGAATCTGCTGTCGAGCTGCGGGATTTCGAAGCCGTCGAGTCTGACGTCTCCGACTTCTGATCTGAGAACAATGCCGCAACGCATGTTGTACCGCGAAAAATTTCTCCGTTCTGCCATGTAAACAAGATAACACTTCTTACAAATCAAGTGCAACAAAAGTTGACCGAAGAGCGGAAGCCTTTCCTTCCCGCAAGGAAGGTAAAAAATCATGAAAAAAGTCCGAAAGTGTCACTTTTCTGACCACTTTTCGTACTTTTCCCCGTGCTATTCTCATTATCGGGTACACCTGTGGCGCGGTGGACGGTTGGCCCCCGGTATTTGTTGAAAGATAGGTATCGGGAGGTGTTACTTCCTGATTTGACGTGAAAACTGAAGAGAAAGGAGGTGCTTTATGATGACATGCTATGAAGTAGTCTCGGTGGTCCTGACCATTGTGATAATTTGTATAATGATCTCAGAAAAGTAACCGTTCCTAACTGAACCTTAGAAACGGTTTTAGCAATAGAACTTAGTTTCGGGGGCCAGCCGTTTACCGGGTGTGCCCGCCTTGTATTTATTACAATATACACCCGGTTCTGCTTTTGATAAAGATTCCAGCCCGCCGTTTTCTGCTGATTCTGAAGAAAGGTCTCTTCTGTTTTCTTTTCTGTCGTGTATACTTTCCCCCGGAGGCAGTCATGTCAATTTTCGAGCAGAATAATCACGAAGACGATGAAGACAGAGAGTTCAACGAGCATGTGGAGAAGTACGAGAAGGTCCTCGATATGTTCGAGAAGGATCTCGGGGGATTATCCGAGAAGACGAAGAACGCACATCTCAGCAATGCAGGTCTCTTCGTCAACGATTTCTTCTACAGATATGAAATCAAAGACCTTGAGGACGGCGCGACGAGTCTGTTCTCGTTCTTCGACTTCTTCAACGACAAATGCATGTGGTCAACCCCTTTTGCTACACGACAGATGGGGGCAAGCATCAGGAAGTTCTACAAGAGCATGTACGCACACGGTGAAGTCGACAAGGCAACTCTTCAGGTTGTTCTTGATACTGTGAAAGAGAATCTCGGCGATTGGGTTCAGAACAGCGAGGACAGCCTGTCGTGTGGAAGTGATGATGATTCATGGTGGCCGTTCGAAGACGAGAAGACACCTGAACAGAAGGAGATGGAAAGACTGCTTTCCGTTTTCAAGAAAGCTGTGAAGAAGGAAACTGCAGGGGAGTTGTTCGTAAAGATGACATCAACTTTTCTGTTCGAATACCTGCCCGGAAAGTCAGTTGACAACATTCATGACGGAATAGGTGAAATCGGCAGTTTTCTTGATGGATATGCAGGAGGAATGCTTTCTTCTTTCTTTGCCGAGAGCATCAGGATGTTCTACAGATGCATGCTTCTAAATGAAGAGATAAACAGAGGTGAGTATGCCGAAGTCTTCGACAGTCTCATTCCGCACGGAATAATGCCTCTGGTGAAGGAAGGAGAAGAGACAGCCGGAGTTATAGAGACCGCCGTTATGGCTTCCCGGACAGATTAGACGACGAGACATACATAATATCATCGTAATGATTGCGATTATGCCGACTATTCCGGCAAAAGAGTTCTTCTGTTTTCACGGTTGTCGTGTATACTCATTCTCATGAATGATATCAACAGCAGGAATTACGAGAAACTCTGGGAGCAGACAGAGGAGGATAACAACTATCTGCTTGCTGCCTTCGAAGAGGATATGTCAGCCCTTTCCTCTGCGGCGAGAAACAGACATCTGACAAATGTGAAGCTGTTCATCAACGACTACTTTTACAAGAAGGGAATAGAGTCCGTCGTAGAAGGTGTCTTGTACATGCATGAATTCTTTCTGCATGTCACGGCAGAGCGTATCTGTGAAACTGCGGACAGCGTCAGAAAACTCGCGACAAGCATAAGAAAATTTTATACACGCATATACAACGAAGGTTATATCTCTCATTTCGTGAAGGAAGAGGCCCTTATGACAATAGAGTTCAATCTCGATACCTGGAAAAATCAGTGCAATGCATGACAGGGAGAACAGACAATGGAAAGAGAAGACGATCTGATTGAGAAAGATGAAGATTTCGAAGACGAAATAGACTTCGATGCGGAGTTCGAAAACGAATGGGATGAGATTTGCCGGGAGAACGACAGACTGCTTGATATCTTCCGAAACGACATGAGGAGGCTCCCGGACGGGGAGATTGAGGCTCATATCTCGAGAGTGAAGCTCTTTCTCTTCGATTACTTTCATGAGTCGACATGTTCGAACATCTTCGACGGCTGTGATGATATCCCGTGGTTCTTCGACTACCTGATTGACAATCACATCTGCCGGACAACTGCATCGATAAAGAGGATGACGGAGAGCATCTGGCGCTTCTACTGTTCGATGCTCGACAACTATGAGATTGACGAACTTGACTACGCTGATGTCTGCGACAATCTGACAGGACGGGACGAACTGATTGCAAGGTGCCGCGAAGCCAATCCGGACACGGAGGACGAGGATATCAACGCGGAAGGCGAGTATGATGACGACTTCTTTGTCAAATGCATCAGACAGGCGTCCGAAGACAGGTTCGGGGACGAGGAAGATTTCTGAAGTTTGAAAAGGGAAGAAGATATGAATGACGATATTGATGCAAAAGGCGAAGACGGCGGCGGATATAATGTAGTCTCCCTTGAGGACATTGTTTCGTGGCTCCCGGAAGGCATGAATGAATTTTCAAGACTCCTTGCGGACAACAAGAGGAAATACGATGAACAGTGGGAACCGTACAGGGGCGAATACGACAGGCAGATGGACCTGTTCAGGGAGAGTCTTGTTTCTCTCAAACCCGATACCGTCAGCTACCACATTGACAACATCAACGCTTTTCTGAACGGCTACTGCTACAGGGAATGGATTGAGACAGTAACAGAAGCCGCAGACAAGATTTACTGGTTCCTTGATGATTACGACAGAAGGTACCGGCCCGAACCGTACAGAGTGAAGAGAATGTCAGGAAGTCTGAAGAGGTTCTACAGATGCCTTCTCGATAACAGCATTGTCACTACGGAAACGTACAACAGAGTTCTGAGAACATTGAAGGATCAGATTGACGGTTTTATCGAGGACGCAGAGAAAAGAGTGACGTCATCATTCTGGGACGATGATCTGTAGACATTTAGAAAAACCGCCTTTCTGTGCTATACTTTCTCCATGGACGCAAAAGAAGAAATAGGGAAGCTGACAGAGCTTCTGACGGTTTATCAGGACAAGTATTACAAGGAAGGTGTGTCACTCGTCGACGACACCGAGTACGACAGACTTACGGACAGACTCATAGAGCTCGAGAAGGAGTACCCTCAGTATGCGTCTCCCTCGTCTCCGACAAGGCGTGTAGGTTCCGATCTCACGAACGACTTCCCGGAAGTCGAGCATACGATTCCCGTGCTTTCCCTCGACAAGGCATACTCGAAGGATGAGGTGCTGTCGTTCTTCTCACGCTCCATCGAGAAGGAGGGCGGAGAGCTCAGTTTCGTTGCGGAGGAGAAAATCGACGGAATATCGATGGTGCTCTACTATGAGGACGGCGTCCTCACACGCGCCGTCACGCGCGGCAACGGCAGCGTCGGCAACGACGTCACGCCGAATATCGTGACTATTCACAGTATTCCACTCGAACTTCCGGAGAAGATAGATATAGCCGTCCGCGGCGAAGTGTACCTTCCGAAGGCGGACTTCGAGAGGGTCAACGCAACTCTTCCCGAGGATGAGAAGGCTGCGAATCCCCGTAACCTTGCGGCGGGAACGGTCAGACGACAGAAGAGCTCTGACGCCGGAAAGGTTCCTCTCGATATGTACTGCTACGAAGGCTTCTGGAGCGACAAGTCCCTTACGCCTCCGGACCACCTTCATATATTGAAGAAGCTCAGGGACCTGGGCTTCAGAATCAACCCCGATTTCGGCTACATAGCACGTACTGTCGAAGAGGCGGAGAAGGGCCTTAAGGATGCGGGCCTTGAGGAGGGCAGGGCGTACTCGTTTGATTCGCTTTCATCATACATATCTGAAATGACGGAGAAGAGACCTCACCTCGACCATGAAATCGACGGCCTCGTCTTCAAGATAAATGAACTCGACGTGAGGGAGGAGTTCGGCTACACCGTACATCACCCCAGGTGGGCGATTGCCTACAAGTTCGAGTCCCCGAAGGCCGTATCGAAACTCACGGGAGTGACGTGTCAGGTGGGAAGAACGGGAAGGATAACACCGGTAGCGGAAATCGAAGCAGTTCACCTCGGAGGCTCCACCGTAAGGAGAGCGACGCTTCACAACCAGGAATACATTGACGAACTCGAGCTTGCCGTCGGCGACACCGTCTCGATAACGAAGCGCGGCGACGTCATCCCCGCTGTCGAGGAGGTCACGGAGAAGAACGAAGTGGGCAACACGACGTACCGCATGCCTTCAGTCTGCCCCTGCTGCGGCACGGACCTCGTGGAGCGCGGAGCGCATCTCTACTGTCCGAACTACCACTGCCCGGATCAGGCGAAGGGGAGAATCTCCTTCTTCGCATCGCGTGACCAGATGGATATCGAGACACTCGGGCCGAAGACGGTCGGAATACTCTACGACGAGGGAATATTAAGGGAAGTCGAGGATATCTACAGCGCGGACTATGCGCCCGCCGCGGAGATAAAGGGCATGGGCGAGAAGTCCGTCGATGCAATCAGGGAGAGCGTCGAGAAGTCCAAGGAGCAGCCGTACCGCACGGTGCTTGCGTCCCTCGGCATTCCCGAGATCGGAAAGAAGAGCGCGGAGATTCTCATCTCCGGCGGATTCGACAGCATCGACAGGATAATAAAGGCTGCGGTCGACGAAGACACGGCGGCCTTCACGAACATAAAGGGAATGGGTGAGGAGACCGCGAAGAACATCATAAAGACCTTCAGGGACGAGAACTTCATGAGGATGGTCACCTCCCTCAGAGCCCACGGTCTCCACTTCTCCCTCGATATGGACAGAAAGGATGACGAGAGTCTCGAGCAGATCTTTGCCGGGGAGGTGTGGTGCGTCACGGGAAGCTTCGACAACTTCAATCCCCGCTCGAAGGCTATGGACGAAGTCGAGAAGAGAGGCGGACGCACTGTAAGCTCCGTTACGGGTAAGACTACGCACCTTCTTGCAGGTAAGGGCGGAGGCGGCAAGAGAGCGGAGGCGGAGAGACTCGGCGTTACCATCGTAACAGAAGACGAATTCATGGCGATGCTGGGGAGGAAGGAGGAGAAGAAAGAGGACGTACAGGGCTTTCTTTTCTGAAAAAATCCACTGAATATATATGGAAAAGCGGGGTCTAATTAAATATCCTTGTTTCAAATTAATTTTTCCGGAGGATAAGACATGAACGAACTTGCCGTTGAACTCAATGAGGCACTCAGAAACACCCCTGCGGAGGACCTTCTCTCGAGAAAGGGAAAAGGCATCTATTTTCCGAAAGGCATAGTCGCACAGTCTGCAGAGGCAGGCGAGAAGGCGAAGAGATACAATGCGACGGTGGGACTCGCCACCGGGAACGGTGAGCCGTTCTGCCTGAGTGACATCTACTCCTCGTTCGTTCCCGGAACGATGAAGAAGAAGGAGATATTCTCCTACGCTCCCGGCGGAGGTGACAAGGAGCTCAGGGCTCTCTGGAAGGAGAGAATGATCGAGAAGAACCCGGGGCTGAAGGGAAAGCTCTTCAGCGGCTCAACGGTCACTGCGGGACTTACCCATACGATATCCCTCATAGGCTTCATGTTCATCGACGAAGGCGACGAGATAGTCTGCCCCGACCTCTTCTGGGACAACTACGAGCTCATCTTCGAGAACTTCGCGGGCGGAAAGCTCAAGACTTTCAGAACCTTCGAGAACGGTCATTTCAACGTGGAAGGCATGAAGAAGGCTCTCGATGAGACGAAGGGCAGTACGGCGCGTCTCATTCTCAACTTCCCCAACAACCCCACGGGCTACACTCCCTCGAAGGATGAAGCAGAAGCCATCGTGAAGGCAGTCACCGAGGTCGCGGAGAGCGGGAAGAAGATTCTCGTCATCTCGGATGACGCATACTTCGGCCTTTTCTACGAGGACGAGACGGAGAAGGAATCGCTCTTTACGTATCTCTGTGATGCACACGAGAACATCCTCGCCGTCAAGGGTGACGCCGCTACGAAGGAGGAGATGGTCTGGGGCTTCAGAATCGGCTTCGTCACATACGGCGGAAAGGCATTCGACAGGAAGGCTCTCGATGCACTCGAGAAGAAGACGCTCGGCGCCGTCAGATGCACGGTATCCAACTGCGACAGACCGGGTCAGTCGCTCCTCTTAAAGGCAATGAGAGACGGAAAACATTACACAGACGACAAGAAATATCTTTTTGATACGATGAATGAAAGGTACACTATAATGAAGAAGGCCGTCGAAAGGCATTCGGGAAGTGCAGTACTCAAGGCGTACCCATTCAATTCCGGCTACTTCATGGCCTTCGATACCACGGGGCACAGTGCGGAGGAGCTGAGGCTTCACCTCCTCGAGAAGTATTCCATCGGTGCGATAAACATCATGGGACGTACTCTCCGCCTTGCATTCTGCTCTGTGGAGAAGGACAAGATCGACGACCTTGTCGATACGGTATACAGGGGAGCTGAGGAGCTGTGGAACTAGACTGTAAACTCTATCTGCTTGACGACAGCGGAGAGAAGTTCATGGGAATCGGAGTCCTGTGGCTGCTCGAGAACATCGAGAGCGAACAGTCTCTGAGAGCTGCGAGTATCAAGATGAAGCTTTCGTACTCGAAGGCCTTCAACATGCTGAAGAAGCTCGAGAAGGAAGTCGGACATCCGTTTGTCGAACGAAAGAGAGGCGGGGCACAGAGAGAGGGCGTGGAACTCACCCCCTTTGCGCGCTCTTACATGAAGCTTTACAGGGAATTCCAGGAAAAGGCGAAGAAGGCGGCCGAGGCCGAATTCATCGGATACAGAGAAAAACTGGCAGAGATGCTGAAGGAGGAGGAAAGAAATGGCTAAACAGCATGCATTCAGAATCGAGACGATAGGAGAGGCGAAGATTCCTTCTCCCATCCAGATGTCGGCAAAGCCCGGAGACGGACAGGCCGACTATGTCGAGGACAGCGACAAGATCTATCTCGACATCGACCACAAGCCGGGAACGGGTGAGGAAGAGATTGACCTTCTCGAACTCGCGGGGCCGAGGAAGATGATCTACTTCAACCCCAAGCGTGTCCACGCTGCAATCTGCACCTGCGGCGGAATATGTCCGGGACTCAACAATGTCATAAGAAGCGTCGTCAGATGCTTCTGGTACCGCTACGGTGTCAGAAGAATAAGCGGCATCCCGTTCGGCTACCTCGGACTTTTAGCAGATTCCCCCTGGCCGATGATCGAGCTCAATCCCGATGTCGTTGACGAAATCCAGGAGAAGGGCGGTACGATTCTCGGCTCCGCACGCGGCGGCGGAAAGGAAGT
>CAVFVX010000074.1:0-12428 GCA_963626075.1 Acutalibacteraceae bacterium | reverse complement strand
GACAGGGACGGCAATGCTGCGAGAAATCTCTATTCTATGCGTTGGCTGAACGCGGGAACAGCCGGGCGTTGGGAACCATCGTCCGCTGGCGGCCGGGCCGTCAGCAAGCCTGTGGAGACACCGTCACTGGAGCTATTGTAGCCCAAACGTGAGTCAGTGAAGCAGGAAACATGATTCCTCGTCCCTTGGGGCGAGGTAGTTCAATGTCTTTGTTCTCGGAGTATCTCTTCAGAAGTTTTCTTACTTCATGATTTTCATCAATCGGATATGCTGTCCAGAAGACTTCCTTCTTTGTTTCCGTATCCTGTTCTATGACAATGAGAAATTGTATTTTCGAAGAAAAAATATGGATTCTGTGTCTTCTCCTGCTTCTGTTTTCAACCCACAGATACCATTCCTCATCAGGTTGTCCTTCAATTGCAGGATTAATCCATGGAATACGTTCGAGTCTTTCGGATTTGATATTGTCTTCTTCTCTATGACTCCCCTCCGTGATGATATGCCAAAATGTCTGATGATATCCATTGGCCATCATCTCTGATCTGGTTTCTACCTTCTTTCCCTTAAGCCTTGAAGGAAAATCTATGAAATCGTGAATGAAAATCCTATATGCATCACGCAACATTTCATTCTCAGATTGATAGTTTTTCAACAAAAGTATGGGAGGAAGTTCAATCAATATCTTTTATCTCCATGCCAGAAGAACAGGTTAAGTTTTTTCTCTGAAGGAAGCGTCTGCATTGACAGATTTCTTCCACTTCTTTTTTTCACCAGTTCCACAATGCTGAGCTTCCCTTCATTCGATTCCAACTTCATTTGGTTATATCCTATTGCTCCTATAAGTACGTCTGTCAACTGTAGTAAACCTATTTCATTAGAAGGGAGACACTGTACATTGTTGATTATTCTCTTATCGAAATCAAATTTGTCGTTACATAGTACCGTATGTAGCTTTTGACTTCTTATCCCGCTTAAGCTGTCTTTATAGTCAAGATAAATCCGATATGAGTTCTCTGAATTCAGCAGTACGTGAATCAGCTGAAACATCATCTTGTAATACCATTCATCATGTGTCTGATTGTAAGACTTGTGATTAAGTTCGCTTTTGTCGATGACGATTGCACGGAAGTTGATATCATCATCATCGAAAAAATAATTGACCAATTGACTATAAACATGAACATTTCCCTTTGATATTTTTGTCCATTTAATTTCGCCGTAAGGATTTATATTATTGTCTAACTTAATGTCGTGTATTCTTTGATGAATTGCGTGTACTTTATCCTTGGGACACCATACGCATCCTATAACCATGTAGCGTGAGTTGTCATAAAGCAGATGTCGTGATTCGTCGCAGTAAATATTATATAACATAGAAATAATATAACATCATGCTGCCAATATTGGAAGAAAAGAAACATATGATTTCATGTCTGTCCAGTATTGTGCGTTAGTGTGCCTATGCGGATATGCAAAAATTGCGTAAATCCGATTACGGAAATACGCAATTCCTGCATGTTCTGTGTCTCGTGAATACGCAACTCAGTCAATCTTCACGGCTTCAGCGCTTCTGAGGTAGAAGAGCCAGGTTTCGATTTCCCTGCCGCTGTAGATTGTCGAGAGGGCCTTTCTGTAGTACCCGAGCTGTGCCCTGTGTCTCTCCGGAGCCTTTATGCTGTCGGTCTTGTAGTCGACTATGATGACCTTGTCGGGAGACACGCACATGAGGTCGATTATGCCTTCAACTGTATTGTTTCCGTCCTGGATAAGGAATTCCTTTTCGGGATGGAGCGTGTAGCCTTCGAGCGTCTTTCTGAAGTCCGACGAGAGAAAATTGTCCCTGAGGTCGTAAGCGCTCTCGATTATCGTCTCCCTGTCCCTGTCGTCGGGGAAGAATGACGAAGTATCTGTCTCCTCGCCGAGGACGGAGTTTTCGAGAAGGAGATGCACCAGTGTTCCGAACGTGGTGATTCTCTCTTCCTTCGCCACCTCTTTCTCTTCGTCCGTCTCTCCCGATACCGTACTGAGGATTCTGTCCGCCTTGACGGAGGGGAGGGGGATTATCTCATCGGGACGTACGGGATCCTCGGCAATGAGTGTCGTGACGCCGAGCTTCTGTCTTCCGTCGTCAGCCTTTGCCGGCTGAGGATCAGCGTACCATTTCTCGATGAGAGCGGTGTTTTTCCTTTCCGCCTTCTTCCTTTCCCTGAATTCCCTTCTGTATACCGGACCGAATTCCCTTGCATCCATTTCCTTCGTCAGAAATTCGAAATCGAAGTTCAGTCCCTTCACAAGGTACTGCAGCATACTGTTTCTGCTGTCTTCCTTCGCCTCGCGGATTATTCCTTCGTCGCTTACCGCATTCCTGCTGAAAACCGATGTGAATATGAGGTGATGCTCGCTTCTCGTTGCGGCGACATAGAGTACTCTCTTCGTCTCCGCATTCTCGATCCTGTTGTCCTCTTCCTTTCTTATTCTGTTTACGGGGTTGTCCATCTTCCCGTCCTCTTTCAGAATGTACGGGAACAGCGGGAGGCCCGAGGGAAGGGTGGCTATCCTGAAGCTGTCCGCCTTCGGAACACCCGCCATGTCTGAAACGAATACTATCGGGTATTCGAGTCCCTTGGACTTGTGGATTGTCTGGATGGTCACTCCCGACTTCTCCTCTCTAAGGACATTGAGGTCCTTGAAGTCGGAGACGTCGCCGAGGGAAGGTCTTATCCTGTCGAGGAGTTCGACGATTCCCTTTCCCGAGGCGTCATAGTCTGCGGCAATCGAGAAGAGATAGTCATAGTGCTCGCTGTAGCTTTCGTTCTTTCTCTCCGTTTCGATGTAGTATCTGTAGCCGCAGTCGAACCAGAGGAAGTGGATGAGCGACGTGAGACTTTCTCTCTTCTCCTTTTGTCTTATGTCGTTCACGAGTCCTTCGAGTATGAGGAGTCTGTCCTTTCCGTCATCGGAAATGCCTTCCTCTCTGGTTATGTCCCTGTCGATGTTCCTCAGTACCGTTTCGATGTCCGTGTCGGACATGTTCACGAACGGGGACCTCAGCACTGATGCATATGATATCCTGTCGTCGTCGCCGTATACCGAATACTGAAGAATCGAGTAGAAGTCGTTCATGACGGCTTCCATCGTGAGGGACTTGTTGTCCGTTACGTTGAACGGTATGTCGAAGCGCCTCAGCGCCTTCTCGAATGCCGACTGGTTGGTGCTGGCCTTGAGGAGGATTGCAATATCGTCATACTTCGGGTAGCGGAGAGCCTTTGCCTTCTTATCCCAGACCATGTATTTCTCTCTTTCACTTCCGAGTATCTCGTCGTGAATGATCCGGGCAACCTCGTAGCCTTCACATAGGGCGTTGGTTGCAAGAAGATTCCTGTCCATGTCCTCGGGAATGTTCTTCACGTTCATGTATCTGAAGCTTACGTTCGACTTTACTCTCTCCCTGTGACTCTCAAGGGAAGTGTACTCCGCCTCGTATTCGTCCTCGCTGTACGAGGGCATGATGCGGTTGGAGAACACATTGTTTATGGTTTGTATGAGTCCGCTCTCGCTTCGGAAGTTCTCACTCAGGGGCAGGACTCTCTCCTTTCCGAAATCCCTCGATATGTTCTTGAATACGGAGACGTCCGCGCCGCGGAAGCGGTAGATGGACTGCTTCTCGTCTCCGACCATGAACACCTTGTCGAGTAGGATGTCGTCAACCTCCGGGTAGCAGTCGGAAGAACGGAATTCCGGCTTTGCGGCAAGGAGATATATGAGTCTCTTGTTCTCCTCGTTGTTGTCCTGGAATTCGTCGACCATTATCCTTCTGAACCGGGTGTTGTAATAGCTCCTGAGGGACGGATTCGTCCTGAGAATGTCTATCGCAAGCAGCATTACATCGTGGAATGTCAGTGAGCCTTCCTCTCGCTTATGGAGAATGACCTTCTCCTGGAATGAGGTGAGGATGGATGCGTAACCCTTCAGAAGGTGGAAGGAATCCTCATCAGTGTACCCGATGTAGCTCAGGTATTCCCTGAAGTCGTCCCTGATTTCCTTCCTTGTGTCCCTGAAGACTTCGTACTCTGCAGGATTTTCTCTGAGCGAGCGCCTGGCGGAGAATGACGAATCCTCCGGAATTTCACTCCCGTCGGAGAGAAAGGCGAGAAGCGCTGAAGCATGGTCGGTATCCTGCTTGACTGAACTGTACTCTCCGAAGGCCTTCAGGAATTCCCTTATCTTTCCTTCGAGCGCTTCTCTCTTCTTCCCGAGCTCCGCCTCGATGAGCGGAAGCGTCTCGCTCTTCATCTCGCGGTAGAGTTCTCCGCTCTCGGAGGAGAAGGGAAGAGCGATGTTGATATAGCTGTCTGCAGCTGTTGTGAAGGCAGAGAGAAGATTATCGAAGGAGACGACTTCACAGAGTTTTTCGACTTCCTCTTCGGTTTCTATCTTCCCTTCGATTATCTCCTTGAGAGTCGACTTGATGAAATCTGAATAGTCGCTTTCGTCCTCGATTCCGAAAGCAGTCGAGATGCCGTAGCGCGTGCAGTCGGAGCGGACTATCTTCGAGCAGAAGCTGTCCGTCGTGGAGATTTCGGCATTCGAGAATCTTTCGAGCTCTTCGTTCGATATTAATCCCTCATTCACCGCCTTCTTCAGTATGAGGTAGATTCTCGCCCTCATGTTGGCCGTCGCGGCCTTGGTGAAGGTGATGGTGAGTATCTCGTCGGAATGGATTCCTTCAATCTCATCATCCATGAGGAGTCTCAGGAAGCGGTATGTCAGTACCGTCGTCTTTCCGCTTCCGGCTCCTGCTGGGAGGACGGAGTAGTGGTTTCCGAGTACGGCCTTTCTCTGGTTTGATTCTTCGTTTGTAATATCGAATCCGTTCTTCCTGCAGAATTCGAGGAAGAGTGCGAGTCTTTCTTCAGTCATTGTTTTCCTCCATTGTAACGACGAACTTCGCTCTGCAGAGACGGAAGTAGGGGCAGTAAGCGCAGCTGTGCTCTGTCAGTGCCGGCGTGAAGTTGCCGCTCTCGAGTGCAGCTTTGATTCTGGTGAGTCTGTCCTCGATCTCATTCTTCATTGCGTTGACGTCGAAGCCTTCGCTTGCCCTGCGGTTGCCCTTCTGCAGATAGTTCTCAGTCGGCCAGATGATCTTGTAGTTCTCCTTGCTGAAGGAGTAGAAGGCTCCTCCCTTCACGGAGAGTGAGTCGTCATTCTCCAGAAGTACTGCATAGAGAATAACCTGGAGGGATATCTCCGGAAGGTCCGAGGAGTAGTCGGTGGTACCCGTCGTCTTCCAGTCGATTATGTAGGCGTCACCCGTTTCCTCGTTCATGAGGATGGTGTCGACTCTTCCGTTCATGGTGAGGTTTCCGGTGAGCGGTATGTCCTTCACCGTCTTCTCGTTTTGAACGAGGCGGTATTTCTCGTAGATCGCTGCCTTCGTCGAGTTCTTCACTTCCCCTATACTGTCAAGGAAGCGTCCTTTGACGTGGGCGGCGGCGTAATGAGTCGGAATCTCGCTGCTCTTTTCCTTCTCGCTGAGCTTCACGAGGAAGAGCTGCTGCATCTCCTCTATGTCGATGTCGCCTATCGTTCCCGCCTTTGCGAGAGCCTCCTCGACTGTGTCATGGAGGAGTTCTCCGATCTTTGTCGGATCTTCGAGCTGCGGCTCGAAGTCTTTGTCCCTGAGCTTCAGCCTCTGCTGGGCGTAGCCGCGGTAGGGGCATAGGTCGAAGTTCTTCATGCTGGAGACGCTGATTGAGATATTCTCGTCGGTGAACGGAGCTACGATTACGTCTTCCCTGCGTCCTCTGAGTGAGGTGTTCCTTGCTTTTCTGTAGCCTTCGCTCTGCGAAATGTACGGTCTGTTCTCAGGAGGAGTGTTCTCTATCCAGAGAGCGCGCTCCTCACTGTAGCCGTCGTCTATGTCCTTTCTGCTGCGGATTGTCGAATCGAGGAAGAGGGGCGGAAGCAGCCTTGCTCCGTCGAAGCCCTCAGTCGTTCCGGATATCACAAGCTTCTTCGTGAAGACCGGAGAGCGGTAGACGGAGAGAATCGGGGAGGATATGTCCTTCACCTCGGGTCTCTCGAGCGAGACGAGGAACGGGTAGTCGTCAATCTTCGTCCCCGTCGTTCTGTCATCGAGTCCGATTACGTAGTGGACGGGAGTGATGAGGCCCGCGGATGCGGGGTAGGAGTATACCCTGATTCCCTTTTCCTCTTCACTCTTCTCGACGTACTGCGTCTCGTCGAGGAGTGACAGGAAGAGCTTGTAGAGGTCGTTCATCTCCTCGTCTTCCATGCCCTCGAGTATTTCGAGTGCCGAGCCGAAAACTCTGTCGTCCTTTTCGTTCCATTCACCCTCCTCGAAGAAGGTGTCGCGGAACTTCTGGATGAGAGCAACTGTGAGGGAGCTCCTGCGGCTCTTCACGATTCCGTCGACTGCAGAGGAGAGGGATTTGAAGAACTCCCTCTCCTCGGGGGAGAGTACCCTCAGCCAGCTTCTTATTCCCTTGTCCTCCATCTTCCTGTCAACTCCGTGGCGGAGGATGGAGATCATCATTTCCCTGTCCTTGAACGGGAACTGAGGACTCAGAATGAGCTTCTTCGTCTCGTCGAATGACCAGGAGGACATGACTGTGGAGTATATCTGATGAAGGAACCTTCCCTCGGGATATTCCGAGAGAGGTTTCGCCGAAGTGAAGACGAGGGGGATGTCCCTCTTCTTCGCTTCGCTCTCGAGGTACGGGCGGTATGTCGACAGGGACGATGATGATATGGCGATCTCGTCGTCTCTGTATATCTTTCTGTCCTCTTCAATCTCTCTGAGAGTCCATCTTATTTCACTGAGGGCGTTCGGGTACTCCACGAGCGGAGTGTCCGCAGCGTCGGGGGAGTCGATTACGTCGACGATGCCGAGTGAGAGTATGTCATCAACCTTTGACGATGTGAAGGTGCGGGGGAAAACGAAGATGTATCTGTCCTTCTCGATTTTCGAGTAGTCCGGAACAAGGTAGTTCTTCTCGTAGAGGCCCTTCTTCTCGAGGAATTCCGAATACGCTGTGCGGAGTATTCCGGCATCCTGAAGCATTGCGGAAGACATGTGCTTTTTTATCGGATCATCGGGGGACGGGAAATAGGGAAGGAGCGATGCAATCGAGGACGAGTATGCAAGGAGAGATTCAGGATACTCCGCAGAGGCGAAGTACTTCAGTCTCTCAAGTCCTCCGTTTTTGAGGAAGGAGTATGCGAATACCTTCCTCCCGGTCTTCGTGACGTTTCTTTTTCCCTTCGTATCGAGAAGGGAGAGGTAGAAGCTGTCCCAGCTCAGGGCTCTGTCTCTGAATACGGCCTTTCCTGGATGCGAGGCTATGTAAGACGAGAGGGCATTCTGTGCTGCCGTCTGGGATGTGAATACGAGTATCTTTTCCGTGTCGCTCAGTGCGCTGTAAATCTTATCTACTTCGTTCATGAGGATAATATAGCACACAAAGTCGGAAGTCACAGAACAGAGTTCGAGTAACTTTCCGATTTTGTGATGAGTATTCACAACTGCCTCTGTCTGTGATACAATCCAGTCAAGTCTCCGATATCGGTGGACCTCCTAGAAATGCATTTGACCGTCTCTGATATCGATTGGAGACGGTCGCTTTTTTCTTCTGCATGCTTTCCGATGCGATGATGATTTCAGAGAAGTGATGGTGCAGATTCTTTGTTTCAGAAGGATTGTCGGGCAATGAAAAACTTCAAAACTGTTTCTTCACTTATGCCTTTGTTTATGATAGATTCAGTCTGTGAGAACGCCGCCGATGAACGGCTGGCCTCATTATTTACTGGTTAAACCGTTTCTAATGGGCGAATTGGGAGCGGTTGTTTTTTTTCAGATCGGGTTGTCCCCAAAAAGCTGATTTCCGTCTTTCTTTTTATCCTCTTGTTAAATATAATCGGACTGTTATGAAGAAAAGACTAGTCACATCAGCATTACCTTATGTAAACAATATTCCGCATCTGGGGAATCTCACCCAGGTTCTGTCGGCAGATGTCTTTGCACGCTTCTGCCGCTCGAGGGGCTACGAGACTCTCTATATCTGCGGCACCGACGAATACGGTACGGCAAGCGAGACGAAGGCTCTCCAGGAGGGCGTAAGTCCGCGTGAGCTCTGCGACCGCTATCATAAGATTCATGAAGACATCTACAGGTGGTTCAACATAAAGTTCGACTACTTCGGACGCACTTCGACTCCGAAGCAGACCGAGATAGTCCAGCACATCTTCTCGTGTGTCGATAAGAACGGCTACATAACGGAGAAGGAGACAGAGCAGCTCTACTGTCCGTCATGCAGACGCTTCCTTGCCGACCGCTATGTCACGGGAACGTGTCCCAGGTGCGGCTCTGAGGGGGCACGCGGCGACCAGTGCGATGCATGCGGCTCGCTTCTGGACCCGACCGAGCTCGTCAACCCCAAGTGTTCCGTCTGCGGTCACACTCCCGAGATAAGAAAGACGAAGAACCTCTACATCAACCTTCCCAAGGCTCTTCCCATGCTCCGGGAATGGATGGAGAAGACAAGCAGGGAGGGCTTCTGGGCGAAGAACGCCGTCCAGATTACTTCTTCGTGGATCCGTGACGGCCTTCAGGAGAGGTGCATCACCCGTGACCTCAAGTGGGGTATTCCCGTACCCAAACCGGGCTACGAGGACAAGGTCTTCTATGTATGGTTCGACGCCCCCATCGGCTACATCTCGATAACCGCCAATCTCACCGACGACTGGGAATACTGGTGGAGAGACCCGGAGAACACCGAGCTCTTCCAGTTCATCGGAAAGGACAACATCCCGTTCCATACCGTCATATTCCCGTCATCTCTTCTTGCTACCGGAGAGAAGTGGACGATGCTTCATCACATGTCCTCCACGGAGTATCTCAACTACGAGGGCGGCAAGTTCAGCAAGAGCAGGGGAATCGGAGTATTCGGTAACGACGTCCAGGAGACGGGAATCCCGGCTGACATCTGGCGTTTCTACATGTTCTACAACAGACCCGAGAAGCAGGACTTCACCTTCACCTGGAAGGATCTGCAGGAGAAGGTCAACAAGGAGCTCATCGGCAACCTCTCGAACCTCGTCAACAGAACGCTCACGTTCGTCAAGAGATTCTACGGCGGCTCTCTCGGAGAGGGCGAATGCGACAGCGCTCTCGTCGAAGTAATCAGAGAGAAGGAAGCGGAGATTACCGATCTTCTTGAAAGAGCCGAGGAAAGGGATGCTCTCAGAGCGATCTTCGCTCTCAGCGACATCGGCAACAAGGCATTCCAGGACGGTGAGCCGTGGAAGAAGAGAACGGAGAATCCCGCGGAGGCCGAGAAGCTCCTGAGGACTCTTCTCTATCTCATCCGCGACCTCGGCGTGATGGTTGCGCCTTATATGCCGGAGACGAGCGAAAGGATTCTCTCGTTCCTCTCCCAGGATAGGAATCTCTCCTGGAAGAGTGTCGGTACTTTCGAGGGCGATATAACAATCGGAGACGTGTCGCTTCTCTTCACGAAGCTCGAGGATAGCCTCATCGACGAACTCAGAGAAAGATATTCGGGATCCCAGAAGGAAAGGGAAGAGAAGAAGAAAGAGGAAAAGAAGGCTGAAACAAAGCCTCAGAATAAGGAATTGGACAAAAAGATGGACGAAGAAAAGTCATTACTGGAGAACTGGGCCCACAAGGTCATTCTCAAGGTCAGCAGAATCGTCGAATGCGAAAAGCACCCCGAAGGCGACAAGCTTTACATTCTCAAGCTCGACTGCGGCGAGGAGGAACCGAGAACAATCGTATCCTCCATCGTACCGTATTATAAGAAGGAGGAGCTCCTCGGACACAACATCGTTCTCGTGAGCAACCTCAAGCCCGCGAACTTCCGCGGCGTAAAGAGCTACGGCATGCTTCTCGCAGCTTCCGACAAGAATGATGACAGTCATTCGACATGCGAGGTCATCTTCGCCGATGACTTCGAACCGGGTACGGTTCTCGAGTACGAGGGACAGCCGGAGACGGAGAAGATCACGACATATCTCAAGCCGGACCATTTCTTCGCTCTTCCGATGCATACTGTCGGCGGAGTCGTCACGGTAGACGGAAAGGCTATCGGATTCGGCGGCAGGAAACTCACCGTTCATAAGTATACGGACGGTAATGTAGGCTGAAGTCTATTGACTCTCCGCTCTGTAGTTTACATAATGGAGAGGTAATTACACTAATCCAATTGGAATAAGGAGCATTCAACGATGCCTTGCGGAAGAAAAAGAAAAAAGCATAAGATCGCAACTCATAAGAGAAAGAAAAAGCTCAGAGCAATGAGACACAAGAAAAAGTAATCTTATATGCTGACGGCCACTGGAGAGAATCCGGTGGCTTTTTACTTTCTTTAAAGCCCCCTGCGGATTTCTCCGCAGGAGGCAGTCAATGGGGGAAAATGGACAGGAAAGAGTTACTGTAACCGTTAAGTTGTTCAATTACCAGGAATCTTTACGACCTGGCTTACCGATCCCATGGAGCCTGCGAGGGATGAGCACTTCATGACACAGGTGATCCGGTATGTCCCGGCGGGAATTCCGTTCATGGTATAACCGGCGTCTCCCGTGTTTGAACCCCAGGATTCACCGTCTATGAGCCAGTCAACGTTTATGTCCTTTGCGCTCAGACCGTCTGGAAGTCCCGTGAAAGTGAGGCTGGCCACGAATTTATTTGCGCTTGGTGTGACGGAAAGCGTTGCTATCACCGGGGTGGATACATTCGTCGTAATCGTAGCCTTGCTCTGTACCGTTCCGAGTACTCCGAAGCTCATCACTTCACTCGTGATGTCTGTCGTGCTGTTCGTGAATCTCACGACATCGGAGAGGCAGGCGTAGGATACGGTTGTCGCATTCTTGTCGTTGAGCGATGCCCTCACGAGGTAGCTTCCGGCGGGGAGTGTGAGGGTTACTACCGCCTTACCCGTCGTCTCCGTTATCTTGTGGTTTGACGAATCAAGCGTAACGGCTTTTCCTTTCTCGTCTGTTACGCTGAAAACGAAGGCAGGTGCTTCAACATAGGTTGCCGTGTCCCATGTGTATGTGAGTACGGCCTTCTGCGACCCCGAGAGCGCACTGATCAGCAGAGAGAAGCTGCTTTCGCCGCGCCTCAGAGACGTCTGAATGGTATCGGAAGCACCGATCACGACATCCGAGGAAGTAAGCGCCTCACAGTAGATAGTGTAGGGACCGGGAAGGATGTTGTTGATCTGGTAGGTTCCGTCGCTGCTCTTGTTGAAATCAAAAGTGTACCTCTTTGTCTCTGTTTTGTAGTCCTCAGTCTGTCCCGAAGTCGTTCCTCTCACGAGGGTGAATCTGTACTTCGCGATGGCGATGCTCGCCGTGTCGGAAGATATTGTACGGGCTCTGTCGTTGGCTATGGAAAACCTGATTGTCGCGTTCTCGTCTTCGGGCTCTACCTCACACGATATCACGAGAAGAGCGATGACGATTAAGGAAATTGTAAGCATAATCCATTTCTTCATATTCTTTTCTCCTATACCTCTTAAGCACGGAAAAACGGGAAAATGTCAAAATTGGGAGTATGTGTAAAATAAAATTTACAAAATTATGAGATTTGCTTTACAAAAGTGGCTGTTTTCTTTACAGGATTGCGGGGAAACTCAACTCCCTGTCGAGTGTGCGGCAGAGAAAAGCGTAGAAGGAAGCCAGCGTCTTCTCCTCCTCGGGCCCCGTCGGCATGTCGGTTTCTATGAGGAACGAGTCGATGGATGTGATGACCTCTTTGAAGTGGCGGCTTCTTGCGGACAGGGGGGAGAGCGATATGTATCCTCCGAGCTTCTGTATTTCACGTGCTATTTCCATTGAGGATGTGAAGGAGTGGAATATGAAGCGCTCCGGCCTGTACTCCCTCAGAATGGAGAGCAGCACATCGAGCATTCCGACACAGTGTATCGTGACGAGAGAATGGTGACGTACTGCCGTGTCGAGTGCAGTGCGGAAGACTTCTATCTGTTTCTCCCTCTCGCCGAAGCGTCTGTCGAGTCCGATTTCTCCGACGGCATAACCCATTCCGGCATATTCCTCTATCTTGTCGAGTCCTTCGGTGTAAGGCGGAAGAAGCCCGATTGATGGATGTCTGAAAGGGGAGAGCAGCACTTCCTCTCCCGGCTTCGATGTACAGACGATGGCGTTCTCTGTCGGTACTCCGATATGGGCATGGTAATCGAACATGCAGTAAATTCTATCTGCATTCACGATGATTTACCATAGCCCGGGGAAAATCCTCGCTCCGGGGAGAACGGGGACGTTTTTCAGATACCGCTTGCGCCGTAATTCGAAAGAACACGGGCGGACGGGTCTGTAACGTTGCAGCCCGGCCATGATCTGTTCGGCATCCAGAAATCCGTGACCAT
>CAVFVX010000073.1:0-12444 GCA_963626075.1 Acutalibacteraceae bacterium | reverse complement strand
ATCAATCTTCACCTCGAAAGGAAGCCCGTGACATCTGAGGGCCTGTCTGTAGAAGTAAAACAGGAATCATCGCTTATCTTTCCAAAGCAACACCCTGCAGTCCTGAGCATCAAGGCCTTGGTAGACTTGAACGTTGGGCACATTAGCGAAGGAGACATTTTCCATTCCCTTACTCAGAAGAGCTGCATAAAAGACATATACAATAGATTGACGTTGTCAACGTATTTACATTACATTACAAATACATTAGAGGAATATATATATGGCAAGTACAAATGTTAATATCAGAATGGACAGCTACCTGAAGAACCAGTTCGAAGCCTTCTGCTCGGATGTCGGAATGACGATGACGACTGCATTCGTCATCTTCGCGAAGAAAACAGTCAATGAGCACCGCATACCGTTTGAAATCAGCAGCGAAATTCCGAATGCGACGACAAGAAAAGCCATTGAAGACACAGAAAAGGGAATAGGGCTGAGTAAAGGTTTCTCCTCTGTAAAGGAACTCATGGAGGACCTGAATGCTGACGATTAAATACCAGACAGTATTCAAAAAGGACTATAAACGCATCGTAAAGAGAGGATATGACATCCGCCTCCTGGAAGAAGTGATTAGCATACTCGCTGAAAACAGGCCTCTGCCTCAGAAATACCGGGATCACTCTCTTTCAGGAGACTACTCAGGATGCAGGGAATGTCATATTACTCCGGACTGGCTCCTCATATATCAGATAAGAGAAGATGAGCTCATTCTGTATCTGACGAGAACCGGCACGCACAGCGACCTGTTCTGACGGAAAAATCTGCAAAGCGCAGAAAACTCTCACCCTTTTCATCTTGTCTTGCGTACTTCTGCCATATAATCGAATTTCTCTGTCGCAAAATCCGACACCACTCTCAAATACCATTGGACTGTATAAGAAACTATGGCTCAACATATTTGTCGATATACAACTTAAGTCATAACAGCCGTGGCAATGTCGTAACAGGACCTTGAAAACGGCTGTATTTTATTGTCCGGACAGCAAATTCAGCGCCAGAAATGTACAACTTTGTCGTAACAAACCAGATTCATACAATTGAAGTCGTAACAGCGAAATCATAAAACACCTGAAAAACCTCAATTTCATCACCAGATATATACAACTATCTCATAACAGAATTACCGATTATCGAAAAACAGGCAATAAGATAATCCGGTCACTACCGGGCGCTGAGGTGATATGTTCTATATGATATCAAGCATCAAGCTGAGCCGGAGTGAACGTCGCAAGATTGATTTCCGACTTTGCGTCCGATTTTACCTTCGGTTTCTTTTCCTCTGGCTTGTTTCTCAGTTTTCTGAGAACAGTGGCAAGCAGTTCCTTCCCGGACATGCCTTTGGATTTCTTCATTTTCAGAACCTGTTCGATAAGAGTTACGATAGTCTCGTCGCTGTACTCCTCTCCGGACTCATCTATATTCATCTTCACTCTTTCATAAACATTTTCGGATTAACTCAAGTTTTCAGATTTCCCTAACCCTTTTTCGAGCTTAAAATTAGGCCGGATTTCGGCTGTTTCATAACTTTTCGCAGCCGTCAAGAGCAGAACTACGCGCTTTCGTAGACTTCGTCATGAAAAGACCTTAAGTTAAGTGCATCCCTGTTGACAAATTACACAGTGGAGCTATAATTTGCTTGCTTCAGAGAAAGTTTCACGCGTGCAAGTTGCACAAATGAAAGTTTCTTTACTGAAAGTTACTAAAGAGAGGGAGGCAGGAAGGATGTTCATAGGCCGAGAGAGAGAACTCTGTGATTTAGAGGAAATCTACAGTAAGGACAGCGGGACCCTCACCATACTCTACGGCAGGCGCAGAGTTGGCAAGACACGTCTCATACAGGAATTCACAAAAGGAAAGAAGACAATCTTCTTCTCCGCACAGGAAGGGGACAGGGAATCGAATCTTGTTGAACTTTCCCGTGCCATTGTCGGACAGGATAAAAAGCATTTTCCCGTCTTCTCCTCCTTCAAGGAAGCACTTGAATATATAGGCGAGGAAGCGGAAAAGGAGAAAACCGTCTTCTTCATAGATGAATACCCGTACCTTGTGGACAGCCTGGGCAGTGAGATTTCGTCAGTTCTTCAGAACTTCATAGATATCGCAATAGAAAAATCCAAGCTAATGATCATCCTCTGCGGTTCATCGGTCTCATTCATGGAAAACGAAGTGATTTCAAGTAAAAATCCTCTCTATGGAAGGGCCCGCCTCATAATGAAGCTGAAACCTCTCAACTATTATGAAACAGCCCAGTGGTTTTCATCCTACTCTCCCGAGGACAAGGCAGTCCTCTACGGTGCGACGAACGGGATTCCCATGTACCTCAGCTACATGGATCCGGATGTCTCTCTCAGGGAAAACCTGCTGAGAACATTCTTCCGTCCGAACTCGATACTCCTCTATGAACAGGAATTCGTGCTTCGCCAGGAGATAAGTGAAATCAAATCCTATCAGGCAGTACTCAGCGCCGTTGCAAACGGAAAAACAAAATTCAATGAAATCTGCGACAGGACAAAACTCAACCCGGGATCCGTATCAAGAATACTGGACGCGCTGAAGGAACTGGACATAATCGAAAAGACGGTTCCGGCAGGTGAGAAGGAGGAAAGCAAGAAAGGTTTCTACTCGATGAAGGATCTTTATTTCAATTTCTGGTACTTCTTTGTCCAGAGATACTTCACCGTCATAAACCAGGATCTGATGGAGGAAAACTATGACAGACTAGTCACTCCTCTGATGAATGATTATATGGGAAAGGTATTCGAGAGAATTGCACGGGAATATCTTCTGTCCCGCGCCGACCTTCCGTTCCCGCTTAAGGATATCGGCTCCTGGTGGGGAACCGATAACCAGACCAGAAAATCCATCGAAATCGATGTTGTTGCCCACTCCGCAGTTGATGACAACGTAATCATCGGCTCATGCAAGTTCACATCAAAACCGATTGATACCGATGAATATGATCTGATGCGCGAATATTCAAAGCCCCTGGTCTCCGTACGTGATGCAGTATTCTGCTTCTTCTCGAAATCCGGATTCACAGACAACCTGAAGAAAATGAAAAACGACAGGATACGGCTCATCTCTCTGGAAGAAATGTACCGATAGGATGTTTCCAGATATGGTTCCTATACAATTCAAGATGGTTCTCAGACGGGGATTCCATAGCTCCGAACAGCGGAAAGGAATCCTCCTCGGACTTCTCTGCTGCTGAGGAGGACAGGCTCTATGTCGATTTCCCCTCCTCTCGTCAGTTTCCAGAGAAGAATCAGCATTTCCGGATAATCCGGGGAAAGTTCGTCGACTATCACGCAATATCGATGTCGCTGTCTCTCTTTGCAGTTCCTCCTGACATATGAACCGTAGAAACAGAAGGCATTCACGCGCAGAACACGTCTGACTGAATCAGCATAGTCTCTTGCAATGTTCAGCGCTTTTCCTGATTCTTCTGCATGAAGTTTCGACTTCTCTGCTGGATAGGATTTTAACTGCTTCAGAGCAAGTTTCTCAGAACAGAAGTAAGCTCACTGGGATTAAGGCGGAACGGGGCTCTTCTCCATGTTTCTGAAATGGATTGCAGAAAATATTCCGGAAATCTTTGAAAAATCAATTGTAAAGGAGTTGATTTCCCGTAAAAACGGTGTTATTTATTGATTATCGTAATTGAAATCGATTGCAAAAGGAGTACAACCATGAGTGTATACAAACTCGGCAACCTCAGAGTAGTCGACCTCACGAAGAAGGTCGATCCGGCAACGGAAACAAGAAGATGCAAGCTTGACAGATTCAACACGGGCGGCCCCATCCCGGACTACCACACCAATGTAGATATCATGACCCACCTCGGAACACACTGCGAGTGTCCGTATCATCACTTCGATGACGGCAAGGATGTCTCCGCACTCCCCGTCGTCTCGTTCATGGGCAGAGCCATCTACTACGAGTTCAAGGACCTTGCACCGAATTCACATATCACGGCAAAGGACCTCGACATGGCATTCGGAAAGAAGATTAAGGACGGCGACGTCATCATCATCGATTCCGTTCATAAGCTCAGCCCCTTCACACCCGACACGAACGGTCCGAAGGACAAGAGACTCTTCGTCAACGGAGAGACAGCACAGTGGTGTGTCGACCACAAGGTCAAGTGCGTCGGCTTCGGCGACGGCGTCTCAATCGAGAACTCCAACGAGGACGTAAAGCCCTTCCATGACATCTGCATGGCAAAGGACATCACATTCCTCGAGGTACTGAAGAACCTCGACGAACTCGAGAGCGACACATTCTTCATCTCGTTCGCTCCGATGTACATCAAGGGTCTCGATTCCTGTCCCGTCAGAGTCTACGCTATCGAAGGCCTGAAAGACTTCTCGTAATACTATGAGCGGAGAGGAGAGCCCTCATTATTCTCCTCCATACTCTCCTCCCCGATACAGATAACCTCCTTTTCCTGCCCGGACTTCCCCGTCCGGGCTCTTTCATTCCTTCGGTATTGCGGAATGAACCCTGATGTCAAAGGCTGTGTGTCGCGCCCCCTCCACTCCTTCCGTTCCGTCAACGGAAATCCAGGCGCACCTCAAATACGGGAAAGACAGCTCCTCGCGCTCCGGCTCGTCGATGTATGACAGCCCCAGCTTCTCCGCTGCTGAAGTAATGATGGCTTTCAGACGTACGAAGAGTCCGTTCATCTCTTCCGTGTTCTTCGTTTCAGAGGAAAAGGAGAATATCAGGGATGTGTGGCGGTTGAAGAACCTCCTTCCCCTGGTCCTCAGGTAGAAGAGATGACGGCAGAATGCGTTTCTGTCGACGGTCTTCAATAGTGAAACCGCCCACGGGGTCACGACTTTCACGTCGATCCTCGCATTTCTGATGGCGTCCATCACACGGGAAAAGAGTACTGCAGTGCCTTCAAGACCGTTTTTCTCGATGTAATCGAATTCCTCTTCCGCCCTTTTTCTTTCGTCGTCCCTTTCGATGAGGGCGCAGGTCTTTGTTTTCCATTCCTCATATTCCGCTCTTACTTCATTCTCACTCATCGCTTCCTCCGTATCCCTTCCATTCGTCAGGCATGTCGAATTCGATCTGTATGTAGAACCTGTCGGGAGAATACCTCCTGATTACCGTCGAGGAGCCGAGGTTCTCCATGTCATCTTCCGTGAACGGTGTCTTTGAAATCACGTAGTTCTTCGCGAGTCCCACATGGCTGAATTCACGGTTGACGTACATCCTCGAGTGTGCCGTATAGAGCCCGAGGTCCTCCGCATGTCTTTCCACATAGTCCGAGAAAGCCCGTACGGTTTTCCTTCTGTTCTCTTCATAGACTGAGGGACCGGAGATGTATATCGAGTAGGAACCGTCTTCGGAGAGTCTGTTACTCCCGTATGTCTGAAAATAACTCCTGCTGTCGAAATCGGGGTCGAGACACTTCGATGCTGTGAACGTAGTGTCATAGACTCTGACTCCGCACTCTCCCTCGGCGTCATCCGCGAGATTTACGGAGAGTACGAAGAAACTTTCGAGTCCCCGTCTCTCAATTGCTACAAATTCCTCCTCGGCCCTCGTCCTCTCCCTTTCGTCGAGAGACTGTGAAAGCACGGCATCCCTGAGGAGAGCGTATCTTTCCATATAATTCTTTTCTTCCATTTTCCTTTTCCCCTGGCGGACTCTTCTTCCGCCCTGCACTTATAGATATATCCCCCTTCCCGGAAGCAGCAGTTCAGAGAGGAAAGAAATCTTCACCTTTTTCTCCTTTTCCACTGAAAGAGAGTGACAATCCCCGGAAAGATACGCTCTCAGCCGATAATTTCTTCACACGTAACGGTGAATACGGGTTACAATCTCAGAAGAGACAAAAAGAGGAGAAGATATATGGACGAAAGACTCAATGCACTCTTCACTCCCTGGAAAATCGGGAAGTGTGAAATAAAGAACAGAATCGTTCTTACAAGCATGGGAGGAACCGACCTCTTCGGCTGGATGGAGAAGAACCATTTCGACAGAGACGGAGCGGAATTCATCATGCGGGTCGCCGAGAACAACTGCGGCCTCGTACTTCCGGGGTGCCAGCCCGTCTACAACCCGATGTTCGGGCAGTGGCTCCACAAGAACAAGGGTATGTACAGGAAGCTTGCCGAGTGGATGCCCGAATTCCATAAGACGGGAGCAAAGCTCTTCGTGCAGCTCACCGCAGGCTTCGGACGAAGCTTCACGATTTCCGAGATGATGGAGAAGCTCTACACGAATCCCGTACTCAATGTACTGAGTAAGCCCTTCATGAACATAGACAAGATTACAGCTACCGCCTCGCCTTCCCCCAACCGCTGGTCCGACAAGGTACCCTCGCGTGAAATGACGAAGAAGGAAATCGAGTACATGATCTACTCGTTTGCAGAGAGCGCAAGACTCCTCAGGGAAGCCGGTGTCGACGGCGTCGAAGTACACGCTGTCCACGAAGGCTATCTCCTTGATCAGTTCACCCTCAAGTACGTCAACAAACGCACCGACGAATACGGGGGCTCATTCGAGAACAGATACCGCTTCGCAGTCGAAATCGTGAAGGCGATAAAGAAGGCATGCGGCGATGACTTCCCGGTGTCCCTGAGATACAGCGTACTCTCGAAGACGAAGGGGCTGAGGCAGGGAGCTCTCCCCGGAGAGGATTACATCGAGGCCGGACGTGACATGGCGGAAAGCGAGAAGGCTGCAAAGTACCTCGAGGATGCTGGCTACGACATGCTCAACTGCGACAACGGCACATACGATGCGTGGTACTGGGCTCATCCGCCGATCTACATGCCCGAGAACTGCAACCTCAAGGATGTCGAGCACATAAAGAAGTTCGTCACAATCCCCGTTGTCGCGGCGGGAAGGCTCGACCCGTACGTCGCTGCAGACGCTATCGGGAAGGGCGAACTCGACGGCGCCGGATTCGCACGCCCATTCCTTGCAGACCAGGAGTGGGTCACAAAGCTCATCGAGGACAGAGCGGACGATATCAGGCCGTGTATTCTCTGCCACAACGGGTGCTTCAACATGTGTCACTACAAGGGCGTTCCGAACGACCAGGATCTCTCCGATTCTCTCCACCTTGCGCGCTGCGCGGTCAACGCCGAGACGATGCAGTGGAACAAACATAAGATTGTCAAGACATCATCTCCGAAGACCGTTGCGATAATCGGAGGCGGAATCGGAGGAATGGAGAGTGCGCTCGTACTCAGGAAGAGAGGACACAACCCGGTTATCTACGAGAAGAACGACCATCTCGGAGGAACCTTCGTTGCCGCAAGCGGCGAATCATACAAGGGAAAGCTCAGGGACCTCCTCTCCTGGTACAGAAGGGAAATCGAAAAGAACGGAATCGAAGTGCATTTAAACACCGAGGTGAAGGACCTTAAGTCGATAAAGGCCGACGAGTACATCGTCGCTACAGGAAGCACTCCGCGCTTCCTGAAGTCAGTTCCCGGCTTCGAGAAAACAATTGAAGCCTGCAGGTATCTTACTGGTACTCCCGTCGGCGACACAGTTGCCGTAATCGGCGGCGGCCTCACGGGATGCGAGATAGCCTACGAACTCGCTCTCCAGGGAAAGAAGCCCGTGATCGTCGAGATGCTTGACGACCTCATCAAGCAGAAGGGCGTGTGCCTTGCAAACTCCTCGTACCTCAGGGAGTGGTTCGACCTCAACCGGATTCCGGTATATCTTGAGACGAAGCTCACGGAAGTCAGGGACGGAAGCATCCTCTGCCTCAGAAAGGACGGAACGACAACCGAGATAAAGTGCGACAGTGTAATATCGTCTGCGGGCTATATTCCGGCGCCTCTTGTAAAGGAGGAAGGCGGAAACATCCATCTCGTCGGAGACTGCCTGAAAGTCGGTAACCTCAGGTCCGTCATCTGGAGAGCCTGGGATGTCTGCATGAAGATCTGATTCAGTTGCCCCTCCGGGGGCACTTCTTATGCGGTCCAATGTAAAATCGTGTATCTACCAATAGAAACATACTCCTCTTTTCTGTTACGATTCTCCCGTTGACGAAAAAGAGGAGTGAATCATGGAAAAGAAGGCATCGGGATTCTCGGGACAGATAGGCTTTGTTCTCGCTGCGGCGGGAAGTGCAGTGGGAGTTGGTAATCTCTGGAGATTTCCCTATCTTGCGGCAAAGGACGGAGGCGGCCTCTTCCTTATCATATATCTTGCTCTCGTTCTCACCTTCGGCTTCACGCTCCTCACCTCAGATATCGCAATCGGAAGAAGAACGAAGAAGAGTGCAATCCGCGCATACGAAGAGATGAGACCGAAGTGGAAGTTCCTCGGAGTTCTCACGTTCCTCGTTCCCGTCATCATCATGACCTACTATGCCGTAATCGGAGGCTGGATTACGAAATACGCTGTCGTCTACGTCACGGGACATGCCGGGGAGGCTGCAGAAGACGGTTACTTCACATCCTTCATCACGAATCCCGCCATCTCGGTGTTCTACGCTCTTCTCTTCATGGGCGTTACCTCCTGGATTGTCTTCAAGGGGGTCGAGGACGGAATCGAGAAGGTATCGAAATACATGATGCCTGTTCTCCTCGTGCTCGTGGTCGTCATCGCAGTCTATTCGCTGACTCTCCGCCACACGGACGAATCGGGGGTGACAAGAACGGGACTGGAAGGCCTCATCTATTACCTCACACCATCCTTCGAAGGTCTCACGCTCTCGCGCTTTCTCCAGATACTCCTCGACGCCATGAGCCAGCTCTTCTTCTCGCTCAGCGTCTCGATGGGAATAATGATCACCTACGGCTCCTACATGAAGGATTCGGTCGACCTCAATAAATCAATCAACCAGGTCGAACTCTTCGACACCGGAGTGGCGCTCATCGCCGGCGCGATGATAATCCCCGCAGTCTACGTCTTCTCCGGCACCGACGGAATGAGCGCGGGTCCGAGTCTGATGTTCATATCACTGCCGAAGATATTCTCCGCGATGGGAAAGGCGGGAGTGTTCGTCGGTCTGATGTTCTTCATCACTGCGATATTCGCAACCCTCACCTCCTGCATCTCGGTCCTCGAGTCGATAGTCGCCAACTGCATGGAGATCTTCCACACGGGAAGGAAGAAGACGACACTCGTTCTCACCGTCATCTACCTCATCGCCTCCGCGGTCATCGCCCTCGGCTACAACATCTTCTACTTCGAAGTGAAGCTCCCGAACGGCACGACCGGGCAGCTGCTGGACATCATGGACTACATAAGCAACAACGTAATGATGCCCTTCATCGCCCTTCTTTCGACCGTTCTCATCGGCTGGATAATGACTCCCGACTATGTTATCGACGAAGTACAGAAGAACGGCGAGAACTTCAGACGGAAGAAGCTCTACCGCGTTATGATAAAGTTCGTCGCTCCCGTGATGATGCTAATCCTCTTCCTGCAGTCGACGGGAATCCTGTCGTAGGAATCATCTTCCGTCCTCGTAGAAGAGAACGCTCTCCGTCACGTCCCGGTATTCGGGCGGAATCGTATCAGGCGTCGTTCTCACCGTGATTTCATCGAAGGCCCATGAGCCTACCTTCTCCATAAGCAGAGCCGACCATACTTCGTAGTCCCCGCAGCCGCGGCCGTTCCCGCAGGCTGTGAGAATCGGCAGAGGGTGGATCATCCTCCCCTTCCAGTCACGCCACGAGGAGAGAGCATACCTCCCCATGTCGATGTAGACGCTCTTCGTGTTGTTGAGTATGAACGACTCTGAGAGAATGTTTCCGTACTCTTCGTCCGTTTTCTTCAGTTCGTCCTCACTCACCGTTTTCGTCTGGTAATTGTCATCCTTCCACGTGCGATTGTAGCGGACGATGTAGTCCCTGTGGGAGAATGGGCCGAAGGCGTCGCTCCCGTCCCGGGCATAGTCTCCGATGAAAGCCACGAGACGGGGCGAATCGATGAGCCTTGACATGATGAATGTCATGTACTCCTCATCGTAAATTGCAATCTCCATGAGTTTCGAGCCGGAATATACCTCGTATTCGTCCTTCCTGCCGCTCTTCTCGAGATAGGCGCTGTAGTACTGTCCCATCACTCCTCCTTCACGCCGCCGAGAACGACGACGCTGCAGCCGGAGGAATCTTCATCGTCTCCGAGCGAGAAAAACCTCGCTGCTGCAGGGCCCGCGAGGGCGCATCCGAGAGACGAGAGCGTCACTCTCAGTCTCTCCTCTTCGGAGTAAAGCATCTCCAGTCTTCCTTCACGTCTTCCCTCTTCGAGCCAGTCCTCCTCACTCACGCCACAGCTCTCCAATCCGTTGTCCCGATTCTCTCTGTCATATAATCTGCAGTCCATGTCTGCCTCCTTATGAGCGCATTGTAGAGCCGCCCGGAAAGACAGACATATAACGAAAACGGGACAAAACGGGAAAAACCATTACGAAATCGGGACAAAACCAGAAGCCGCCCCTTCCGGAGCGACCTCAATGCATCTGAAATATGTCCTCTTCCTATCTTTCGACGTCGACTGTTCCGTCCTCGTGAACGGTTATCCTGTCGCCCGTCTGCACGTACTCCAGAAATTCGTCTCCGAGGCTGTCGACTGTCGGCATCCCGGCGTCGGTCCAGACGTCCGAGAGGATGGCGCCAGCCGCCGCAAGGGAGTCGATGGGCTTCGAAAAGAGGAGACACTTCGGCTGACGGTGCATACTGGACGCGCAGAAAAGCACAAGTCCTCCCGTCGTCGATCCGATTGTCTGCGGCATGCAGAGTGCGGTACCCGCCATCGGCTTGTTGTAGAGATCGGGATTGTTCTGGTCCGAGCACTTTCCCGTCTTGTCTCCGAACATCAGCGAATGCTGGTAGGAAGCAAGCGTATTGAATCCCCCTTTCGATACGAGTGCCACGGCCTCCGTCCTTCCGCTTACGACTGCTCTGCCCTTGAATGTCTTCTTCATACTCTTCCTCCCGTGATGATGGAGAGGAGTTCCTCCTCCCTGTAGAATCTCGAGGACGTGTAGGTCCTGAGCTTGTTCGAGCATGTAATCACCGGCATCTTCCCGCACATGGGATTGTTCATGTACATCAGGGGGCAGATATGCGACAGAATCACGCCTTCCTTCTCGAGGCGCTTTCCTTCCTCTGTTTCCCTGAAGGCATTCATGACGGCGGGAGCCGCAGTCATGACTGTCGGGACCGCTACCCTGTCGCGTCCGTTCTTTCTGAGTGAGCGGTCTATTCTCTCACTCCAGGAGACAAGCTGCTCACGAGAGAGGTGCGGGCAGCCGATGAACGCAAGCCTGGGCTTCGCATTCTTGTCCTTCCAGATTACGGGGTAGCTCTTCTCGACTCTCTCGAGTTCCTTATCATCTATTACATATGTCCTGTAGCCTTCCCTCAGAAGGTCCCTGCCCTTCGTTACGGCTTCCGGTGTCAGGTTCTCTATGTGGTAGAGTCCCACCGCTCCGTTGGAGGCGGTAGCCGCGCCGAAGTCCTTGAGGTATGCCTTCGCCTCGCTGTCGAGGCCGTTGAAGTAGCCGTCGAGGCCCGTGACGAACGGTACTTCCTCCATGACCTTCATACCGATGGCGGAGCCCAGGAGCTGCGCTTCGGGCTTCTTCGTGGTCTTCACTTCAATGAGCCAGGTAGCCTTTCTTCCCTCATCGGTGAGCAGTCCGAATTCGGGAACGCAGCCGACAATCGAGCCGAAGAGATCGAGGATGCCCGAGTTGCGGTTGCATCTCGCGCCGAGTACGCTGTTGGCGTAGACGACGGCGGAGCTTTCAGCCCAGGAGAGTATCTCGCCCTCCTTCGGGATGTTTCCCACTTCGTCCATGTAGCAGGTGCAGGTGTATGCATCGCTTGAAAGTATTCCGAGCTTCCCGAGCTGTGCGTCGTACTCCTTCTGCTTTGAGTACATCACGCGGAAGAATATGTCCTGTATAAGAGTCTTCGGAAGTCCCTTCTCGAGAGGCATGGGGTCGACCGTGAACTTCTGGGAGGACACTGCTCCCGCGTCTATGAGCCTCTGCATGAGCTCGTACACCGGCTTCATGACACTGAGGCCGAACGATGTTACGAGGTGGCCGTACTTCGATGTGATGTCCACCATCCTCTCCGCGCCGAAGGTTTCGCCGTACATAACGAGGGTCTTCATGACCTTCGCCTTCACGTCACCTTCCCTTCCGTCCAGAATTGACTGCTGTCTTTCGGTTAATACCATGGTTTCCTCTTTTTTATGATTCTTAGTGTCATTCTAACCTCCTTTTCCCCTGCGGTCGAACTGTTTTTCATGAAATGTTAAATCGTGTTGTTTTCTCTTTTTCATCGATTTCCCGCTGAAATTATTATTGATAGAAACGATTTTCAGCCTCAAAAGAGAGGAAAACACAAAAATAAGAGAGAATAAAGGCGTACTAACCAAATTTAGCAGGTATTAAAAATG
>CAVFVX010000072.1:0-12533 GCA_963626075.1 Acutalibacteraceae bacterium | reverse complement strand
TTTCAAGCTTGTCTCCGGTGAGTCCTTTCTCTTCCGCATTTACGAGAGCATCGGCTTCGAGGAGAATCCTGTGGTCGATTCCGATGTCGAGAAGAGGCGAATGATGGTGCGCGACAAGCTCGGTTATGCGGTTCCTGTCTTTATCCTCTATCGGAATGTCAGAGAAGAAGGAATCGAGAAGAGCGGGGCTTTCCATTTCCTGCATCTCTCCGTCGCAGCGGCCGTATCTCTTTCTCAGTCCGGGGCACGAGATGTCGTGGACAATCGAAGAGGTCTTTATTATGAAGAACGTATGTTCGTCCACATTCTCACCGTCCGCAATGAGAGTGGCGTATGAGAGCACCTTCAGGAAGTGGTTGATGTCGGAGAAGTCCTCCTTCGAAAGCCGGAGCATCTTCAGGAGTGTCAGTGAAACAATATCTTCGTTCATGGAAAAAGGGTAACGCTTACACGGCGGAATTTAAAGTCCCGATTGTAAAAAGAAGGACAAAGCGCAAGAATACGCTCATCAATGAAGAAAGCCTATACGGAATGCATCATCTCCATGCTGATTTTCGGGACCATCGGGATAATGAGACGCATCATTCCCCTCTCGTCGTCTCTTCTTGCCTTCACACGGGGAATCCTCGGAGGCACCTATCTTGTCATCTACATGGTTCTCACGAAGAGAAGGGGTGAGAAGACGGAGAGGAGGGATATGCTTCTTCTCCTTCTCACGGGAGCTCTGATCGGCCTCAACTGGGTCTTTCTCTTCGAAAGCTACAACTGTACGACGGTGTCGACTGCGACGATGTGCTACTACATGCAGCCCGTCTTCGTCATGATTCTCTCGCCGATCTTCCTGAAGGAGAAGCTGACGATGAAGAAGGCTCTCTGTGCTCTTGTCGCCGTTATCGGAATGCTATTCGTTTCCGGAGTCTTCGGAGGAGGCGCAATAACGGAAAGCGACACAAAGGGAATAATCTACGGCCTCCTCGCGGCATTCCTCTATGCATCGGTCATAATCCTCAACAAGAAGACGGGAAAGGTGGATGCGTACAGAAAGACATCAGTCGAACTCTTTGCAGCCTCCGTTACGATACTTCCGTACCTGCTTCTTACCGGGGATTTCACCTCGGTCTCAATCTCTCCTTCATCCGTCCTTCTCGTCCTGGTCGTCGGCGTCTTTCATACGGGTATCGCATACACGATGTACTTCGGCTCTATGAAGAGTCTTCCGGCGGGTTCTGTCGCCATGCTGAGCTACATAGATCCAGTTTCGGCTCTCATACTCTCCTCGCTCATCCTCGGCGAGAAGATGACACTCTCCGGCTGGATCGGAGCGGGTATGATAATCCTCTCCGCCGTCGTCTCCGAATGCGGACGGAAGAAGAAGTAGTCAGCTCTTCCTGTATTCCTTCGGCGTACAGCTGTAGTAACGTCTGAAGAGCTTCGAGAAGTAGGACGGATAGTCGAAGCCGGAGAGGGAGGTTATCTCGCTTATCGAGAGCTCGGGCCTTTCCTTAAGGAGTGCGGCGCTTCTCCGGAGCCTGTATTTCATGAGGTACTGCATCGGGCTTACGGAAATTGTGCGGCTGAAGCACCTGAGGGCCTCTCTTTCTCCGAGGGCCGCAGCTGAAGCTATGTCTTCAAGCGTAATGCTCTCGGCATAGTGTGAGTGTATGTAGTCGAGCATCTTCTCGATTCTCACTGTATCGATGTCCTTTGTCCTTCTCTCATCGGTCTTCCCGGCGGGAAGGGAGTAGAAGACGGAAAGCATCAGGCGCGAGAGATTCTCCCTCACCGTGAACTCGAATGCCGCCTCCTCGTTCTTCTGCTCTTCGTATGCTCTTTTGAAGTATTCCCGTACTTCCTCGTCATCGGTAATCCAGATTTTCAGAGGCGAGTCGATGATTGAGCGGATGTATTTACGGTAGAAGACGGAGGACTCGTCACCGGTGATGAGAAGGTGCGAGAAGACGAAGGACTCGAGTTCGAAGAGCGGATCCCCTACTGCGTAGTGCAGGGTGTTGGCGTTGATTACGGCAATCGTTCCTTCCTTCAGGGTATGTTCCTCTCCCGGAACCTGCACGCGGCACTGCCCGCTCTTGATGTGTAGAATCTCGAATTCACTGTGCCAGTGCCACTGCACCGCACTCATCTCCGTGTTGTCTCTTACTGAGTAATAGGCGGCAGACGGGAAGTCCGCACTTCCGTGTGCCTGGAGTTCCCTCTTGCTGTCGTCCGTTCTTATCTTACAGTTCTCTATACTCATATTCCGTCGCTTTTGTCTTACTATAAGGCGGCAAACTCTTTGAAACAAGAGCATCACGGGCGGTAATATTCAATTATATGTTCCAGTTACTGCTTGTAATCATCTATCTTTCATTCATATCGCTCGGGCTTCCCGATTCGCTCCTGGGGTCGGCGTGGCCGAAGATGTATCCGTCTCTGGGAGTACCCGTATCGTATGCGGGAGTCATATCCTTCATAATCGCACTCGGAACGATTATCTCGTCCCTTCTTTCCGACCGTCTCACACGCCGCCTCGGAGCGGGAAAGGTGACTGCGTGCAGCGTCCTCATGACAGCCGCTGCACTTTTCGGCTTCTCGATAAGCTCCTCGTTCCTTTCTCTCTGTCTCTGGGCTGTTCCCTACGGACTCGGAGCGGGAAGCGTCGACGCCGCCCTCAACAACTACGTTGCACTCCACTATAAGAGCAGACACATGTCGTGGCTCCACTGCATGTGGGGAGTCGGTGCATCCGTCGGGCCCTCGATAATGGGAGCCGTAATGACCTCGGGCGGCACATGGAACGGCGGCTACCGGACGATATCAATAATACAGATTGTCCTCACCGCAATACTCTTCATTTCGCTTCCCCTCTGGAAGAAGGAGAGCGGAAACGCAGAAGGGGAAGTGAAGGCGAAGCCCCTGACTATGGGTGAAGTTCTCGGAACGAAGGGCGTCGTGGAGATTCTCGTCTGCTTCTTCGCCTACTCCGCCGTCGAACAGACGACGGGACTCTGGGCGAGCTCGTTCCTTTCCCTCTACAAGGGAGTCCCGGCGGAGACTGCGGCGTCGTTTGCATCCTTCTTCTTCATCGGTATTACAATCGGAAGGGGAATCTGCGGCTTCATCACGATGAAACTCAATGACACACAGATGGTGAGAATGGGACAGGTCATCGTATTTGCCGGTGTCGTCATACTCCTTCTCCCGCTTTCCGCGAATGTATCTCTTCTGGGCTTCGTGATGATAGGTCTCGGGTGCGCTCCGATCTATCCCTCCATCATCCACTCGACTCCCGAGCATTTCGGAGCCGACAAGTCCCAGGCGATAATCGGAATCCAGATGGCATCGGCCTATGTCGGAACATGTCTCATGCCGCCGCTTTTCGGTCTTATTGCAGAAAACATCAGCGTGTCGCTTCTTCCGTACTATCTTGTATTCTTCCTTCTTCTGATGATAATCATGCACGAGACGATGGTGAGGAAACTGAGAAAAGCATGAGGTGCGACTACCATGTCCATACAGAGTTCAGCGATGACTCCGAATACAGAATGGAGGATGTCGTAACCGACGCAATTCGTCTGGGCCTCGACGAAATATGCTTCACCGACCACGTGGACTACGGCGTGAAGCGTGACCGGGATGACGAAAGGGGAATCCAATACCGCAGGGGCGGTAAGGGAGAGCCCGAAACTGTTGCGCTCGCCAACGTCGACTACGACAGATACCGGAAGGAATACCTCCGCCTCGGGAAGAAGTACGAGGGGAGGATAACCCTCCGCTTCGGTATTGAAGCGGGAGTCCAGCGGCATACCGTCGGAGAGTACGAGAAGCTCTTCCAGCGCTGGCCCTTCGATTTTCTAATCCTCTCCTGTCACCAGGTGGAGGACAGAGAGCTCTGGAACGGAGATCTCAGAAAGGGAAAAACAAGAGACGAGTACTACGAGGCCTACTACTCGGAGATTCTGGCTGTCATGGAAGCGTATAAACATTACAGCGTCCTCGGACACCTCGATCTTGCAGTGAGGTACGACAAGGAAGGGGAGTACCCGTTTGAAAAGGTGAGGGACATCGTCGCCGCGATTCTCGAGAAGGCAGTCAGAGACGATAAGGGAATCGAGCTCAACACGTCCTCTCACCGCTACGGACTGAGGGACCTCACACCCTCGAGGGAGATTCTCTCCCTCTACCGCGACCTCGGCGGAAGGATAATCACCATCGGCTCCGACAGCCATAAGAGAGAGCATCTCGGAGCGTATATCGATGAGGGAATGGACGAGCTGAGAAAGCTCGGCTACAGGGAATTCTGCACATTCGAAGGAATGGTGCCCGTCTTTCATCCTCTCTGAAGGAGTCTGTCCTCTTCTGTAATGAATCTTCTGACCTTTGCGGGGTTCCCGAGAGCAACTGCATTCTCCGGAATGTCCTTCGTGATGACGCTTCCCGCTCCGATTACAGCACCGTCACCGATCGTGACACCGGGAAGAACGGTGACAGAAGCACCGATCCAGACGCTGCTGCCGATTCTTATCGGCTTCGCGACTTCGAGGCCGGCGTTCCGTTCATCACTCAGAAGCGGATGGAGGGCAGTGTAGAAGCCGCATGACGGGCCGATGAAGACATTGTCTCCGATATATATTCCGCCTCCGTCCATGAGGTATGCGCCGTGGTTTATGAAACATCCGCTTCCTATGTGCGAGTAGACGCCGTAGTCCGTGAGGAATGGGGAGAGTATCGTGGTGTTCTCTCCGAGGGAGGGGATGAGCTTTTTCAGTATCTCATTCCTTTTTTCCGACTCTCCGGGACGCGTATTGTTGAAATCGAAGCAGAGTTCATCTGCTCTCTCCCTCAGTTCGAGGAGCTCCCTGTCGTTGTTGGCATCGTAGACGAGGCCTTTCTCCATCTTCTGTCTTTCTGTCATGACCGGATTGTAGCCTTCCACAGCGGCAGTGTATACTCTTCCCATGGAAGAAATGAAAGAGCGGCAGAATGGACTCAGCGGAAATGCGCTCAAGCTCATTGCTATAACCGCGATGACGATTGACCATCTCACGTGGGCCTTCTTTCCCGGAACGGACAGGACGTGGTATGTGATTCTCCTGCACATAATCGGAAGGCTCACCGCCCCGATAATGTGGTTCTTCATCGCCGAAGGCTGCCACTACACACGTGACAGGAGAAAGTACCTCCTGAGGCTTTTCATCTTTGCTGTCGTCTCGCACTTCGCGTACTGCTATGCATTCGGAATCGACTATCTTCCTCTCGGACTCTTCAACCGCACGAGCGTGATGTGGTCGCTCGCAATCGCAGCCTCCCTCATATTCCTCCTTGAAAAGAATCTCAATCCCGTTGTCAGAATACTCGTAATCGTTCTCGCCAACGTTCTGAGCTTCCCCTCCGACTGGTCGAGCATAGCGGTGATGGCACCCGTGTTCCTCTATTATCACAGGGGGGACTTCAGAAAACAGGCCGTCGACATCGTCTTCTGGACATTCGTCTACGCTCTCGTCTATTTCCTCTTCCTCGACAGAGTATACGGAGTCCTGCAGATGTTCACGTTCCTCTCGCTCTTCTTCCTCCGTCACTACAACGGAAAGAGAGGATCATGGAAGGGGATGAAGTGGTTCTTCTACCTCTACTATCCCGCGCACCTCATTGCTGTCGGCTGCATCCGCCTTGCCCTCCACGGCGACATTTCCATAATCTTCTGAGAGCCGTTTTCCGCTCTGTCCCGGAAACGAAGAGTTTTTGTTACTCTTTACACCTCCGGACTTTACTTTGTCCCCATTTCGTTATGGTTTTTCAGAGAAATCTCCTTTTTTCCTGAAGACGAAGAAGATTTCATGTGCTAACTTTGCCTTACAAAGAACATCGAACCCGCGAAACAAACGAAAAGGAGGAAAGCACATGAATACATTCGAGATTATAAGTTCCACTCTGTGTCTCTCCTCAGCCGACTTCCCCGGAGGAAGACCGGAATAAGGGTTCAGGGCAATCCTTTCATCATCAAATGAGACTGACATCACCGGAGACGGTGAAGGAAAGATATACACACAGGAGGTGCATATGCACGATCTGGCAAAGATTGCAGTTATTTCGGATATCCGTCCGATTCCGGACAGGGACAGAATCGTCCTCGCGACTGTCGAGAACTACGACAGCATAGTCGCGAAGGATGAGTACGCTGTCGGAGACAGGGTCGTTTATATCTTCTACGACTCGATTCTTCCCGAGGAACCGGCCTACGAGTTCCTCAGAAAGAAGTGCTGGAGCCCAAAGCTCAAGGGCTACAGGATAAAGCCCATGAAGATGGGCGGTGTGATTTCGGAGGGCCTTGTCATGCCTCTCTCGATCCTCCCTCCGGGGAAGGAGTATAAAGTCGGCGACATCGTCACCGACGACCTCAGGATAAGACCCTATATTCCGCCCGAGGAGTCGGGGCCCGTGAAGAAGATCGGTGCCTATCCCGTGGCGGTTCCCAAGTCCGACGAGGAGAACATCGAGAGCGTCTATGACGAGAACTATCCCGTGTGGAAGGACCTCGAGTTCTACGTCACGGAGAAGGTCGAGGGTGCTGCCGGTACCTGGATTTATGAAAAGGACGGCGAGCGCTTCCGTGTCTTCTCCCACAACTGGGAGATGGCGGACGGAGTGTGGAAGGATGCCGCGGATAATCTCGGTCTCAGGGAGAAGATGGCCTCGTTCTGCGAAAAGCATTCGCTTGAAGCCCTCGTGATGCAAGGTGAGGTCATCAGCTCGGGGTTACAAAAGAACATTTACTATGTCCAGAAGGCCGACGTCTACTTCTACGGCATGATGACTCTGGAGGGTGAGAGATATAGCTTCGACGAAATGAGAGCGGCACTCGAGGAGATGGAACTCAAAATCGTTCCCGTCATCAGAGAGAGTGCGTACATGCCGCCTTCTCTCCAGGAGATGCTCGAGGAGTGTGTCGGTAGAAGCGTCATCAATCCCTCGGTTCCGAGGGAGGGCCTTGTCTGGAGAACGACCGGAAAGGGTAAGGATGTCCACTTCAAGGTGAAGAGCAGACCGTACAAGGTATGGTTCGAGGAAAAGTAGAGGTGTGGAGAACGGGAGGGTTGCCATTTATCCCTCCCGTTCCCTTTCTGCTCTACGATAAGTAGTTTGGAATTCTTCCCCATCTGTTCTACACTTTCCCCGGAGGCGATAGAATGACAAGTCAGGAAGAATTCGGCAGCAGGATAAGAAAACTCAGGACGGAGAGGGGGATGACACAGCTCGAGCTTGCGGCCTCACTCAATGTCAGCGACCGCACCGTGTCGAAGTGGGAGACGGGGCGGGGCTACCCCGACATAACGTTTCTCGAGAAGATTGCACTTATCTTCTCGCTCTCCGTCAGCGAGCTCCTGTCGGGTGATGAGAACGTCAACCGCAATATTCCGGGGAATATGATGAAGACTTCGTTCTACGTCTGTCCCGTCTGCGGCAATATACTCACGGCGACGGGAGAGGCCTCGGTCTCATGTCACGGCATAGCTCTCAGGAGGCTTGAGAAGAAAGCTCCGGACGGGAGCGAAGTCTCAGTCGGAGTAATCGAGGACGAATACTTCGTCACCGTCAGTCATCCCATGACGAAGAAGAACCACATCTCGTTCGTCGCGGCGCTCTCATCGGAGAGGCTGCAGCTTGTGAAGCTCTATCCCGAGGGGAACGCTGAAGCGAGGGTGAAGATGAACGGCGTAAGGGAAATCCTCTACTACTCCACATCCAAAGGGCTGTATTCCTTCAATCCGAGGAAACTGAAGACAGCTGAGTAATGAACAAATCACGAATCCTTGCTATAGTTTTTTCCCAGACAATTGAAAAAGGATTCTAATATGCTCAGAGATATGATCAACGGCTTCTGCATGGCACTTGCAGACAGCGTTCCGGGAGTCTCGGGAGGCACGGTTGCCTTCATCATGGGATTCTACGACGAATTCATCGGTTCCATCCACGATTTGGTCTTCAGGGGAATGGAAGAGAAGAAGAAGGCCCTCGGGTACCTCGTGAAGCTCGGCATAGGCTGGGCCGTCGGAATGATTCTTGCGGTTCTCGTGCTCACGTCGCTCTTCGAGAGCCATATCTATGTGGTATCGTCGGTATTCGTCGGCTTCATCGCGGGCTCGATTCCCCTTGTTATAATCGAGGAGAAGGAGAGCTTTAAAAAGAACATTCCGAGCGGTGTCATTTCCCTCCTTGTCGGAGCTGCAGTCGTCGTACTCGTCTCGTGGCTCAACAACGGCAACGCTTCCTCTTCGGGAATGGACCTCTCGTTATTCTCCTTTACTCAGGCCGTGAAGCTCTTCTTCATCGGAATGGTTGCAATCTCCGCGATGTTCCTTCCGGGGATTTCGGGTTCGACCCTCCTTCTCGTATTCGGGGCATACATTCCCGTGATGACGGCCCTGAGGAAGGTCCTGTCACTTGAACTGAGCTACGTGCCGTGCCTAATCTTCTTCGTTCTCGGAATCGTTGCGGGTGCCGTGAGCGTGGTGAAGATAATCAAGTTCTGTCTCGACAGGTTCCACAGTCAGACGATGTATGCAATCGTGGGAATGATGATCGGCTCATTCTACGCAATATACCTGGGGCCGACGACGCTGACTCCGGCGCGTCCCGCACTCTCCATTTCAACATTCAGCTGGATCGGATGCATAGCGGGAGTGGTACTTGTGCTCGTTCTCCAGGCTCTGAAGAACAAAAAGTCCGCATGACCGGGGAATCGGTGCTAAACTCTCTTCATGGTTCTATATTTCACCGGAACGGGTAACAGCAGATACACGGCAGAGAGAATTGCCGCCTCTCTCGGCGACGACCTCTATTCGATTAACGAAGCCCTGAAGGGGAAGAAGGATGAGAGGATTCTCTGTCACAGGCGCATCGTTCTCGTCACTCCGACCTATGCCTGGAGAATACCGCGCATCGTGAGGGCGTGGCTCCTGGAGCGGGAGCTCACCGGCGTCAGGGACATATGGTTCGTGATGACCTGCGGCGACTCCATTCATGCAGCATCCTCCTCGAACAGAAGACTCGCACACAGGAAGGGCCTCAACTACATGGGAACGGAGAGCGTCATAATGCCAGAGAACTTCATCGCGATGTTCTCCTCTCCTCCTCTCGATAAGGCTGTCCGCATCGTGAAGAGGGCGGAGAAGAAGATTGACGCGCTTACTGAGACGATAAGAAATGGCGAAACCTTTCCCGGTTACGAGAACTCGATCGGCGATTACTTCATGAGCGGTCCGGTGAATGCTCTCTTCTACCTCTTCAAGGTGAAGGCGGGTCCGTTCAGGACTGAAGACAGGTGCACGGGCTGCGGAAAATGCGCATCAGTCTGTCCTCTCGGCAACATAAGAATCGAAAACGGGAAACCAGTGTGGGGGACAAAGTGTACTCAGTGCATGGCATGTATCTCGTACTGTCCGATGGAGGCAGTCGAGTACGGCTCTGTAAGCCGGGGAAAGGTGAGATACACAATCGAGAAAGCAGAGAAGCTGAGGGGAGGAGAAAAATGATCGGCGCAGTCATCGGAGATATCGCGGGATCGCGTTTCGAATTCAATAACCACCGCTCGAAGACGTTCGAGCTCTTCGGAAGGGGATGCTTCGCAACCGACGACTCCGTCATGACGCTTGCCGTCGCAAAGGCCCTTCTCATAAGCGGAAAGGATTATGACTCCGTAGGGAGGAATACTGTGAAGTGCATGCAGGAGATCGGGAGACACTATCCCGACTGCGGCTACGGCTGCTCCTTCTACGATTTTCTCTTCTCCGACAATCCTCAGCCCTATAACAGCTGGGGTAACGGTGCCGCAATGAGAGTCAGTGCCGTTCCGTACTGTGCGGAAACACTTGAGGAAGTGAAGCTTCTCTCGAGAAAGGTAACCGAAGTGAGCCATAACCATCCGGAAGGCATAAAGGGAGCGGAGGCTGCTGCTGTATGCGGCTACATGGCACTAGTGGGAAGCGGGAAGGACGAAATCAGAAGATACGTCGAGGAGAATTACTATCCCCTGGATTTCACGATTGACTCCATTCGTGATACGTACGAATTCAACGAATCCTCGCAGGGGACCGTTCCACAGGCGATTGAGGCGTTCCTCGAGTCCGACTCTTTCGAGGATGCCATACGCACTGCCGTCTCCGTCGGGGGCGACAGCGACACCCTTGCCGCAATAACGGGCGGTATCGCCGAGGCTTATTACGGCGTCCCGCAGTCAATGAGAACAGAAGTGAAGAGCAGGTTCCTCGACAGACGCCTTTTCGGAATACTCGAGGACTTCGAGCGGATATATCCCGCTAAGGTTCTGGAAAATGAATGAACTCACTGTGAAGACCGTCAGAGGCTTCGGACGGACATGGAGAAACGTGAAGACTCTGATGAAGTCTGCCTTCCCCCGGGAGGAACTTATCCCGCTCTGGCTGATGAAGATCATGGCGAAGCGGAAGGGAGTTTCCTTCCTTGCTTTCTACGACGGGGAGACATTCGTGGGAACGACGTACCTTGTTGAGTTCAAATCCTTTCTCTTCGTCTTCTATCTTGCGGTTTCTCCGGATGTGCGGGGAAGGGGCTGCGGAAGCCGTATCCTCGAGTGGATAAAGTCCCGCTCGAAGGGGAAGAATATCGCAATCGACGTCGAGGCACTCGGAGAGGGTGACAACATAACGAAGCTCAGGAGAATCGAATTCTACCGCAGGGAGGGAATCACGGACACGGGATACCGCCTTATGGACAACGGTGTGAAGTACATGATTCTCTCTTCGTCTCCCGAGACGTTCACTCCGGATATGTTCGAGGAAGGCTGGAGAAGTTTTCTCTTCGGCTGCTTCAACGAGCACCTCTTCAGAGAGGACTGAATAGCAGACTGTCAGTTTTCCTCTTTCTCAGTGAGAGGAAGGAGCATCACAAGCGGGAATATTCCGGTAACGGAGAGGATGAGACCTTCTCCCGTCCTCGATGAGAGCAGTGTGAGGCTAATACCCGTAATGAATGCAAGAGCCGCAGAGACAGCGAGAACCGTGTTCTCCACTCTGTTTCCTCTTCCTCCGTCTCTGTAGAGGTACGAGAGCAGCATCAGGGAGGCGAGTGCAACGGCCACGGCTGTGATTCCCTCCTTCTCCATGCCGAACCTGCCTGAGAGAGAGAGGATGATTCCTCCGATAAAGAATACTTCCGTCATAACCGACAGAACTGAAAACAACCTGTCATATTTCTTCATTTCCTTTTCCTTATGACTGAATACTAATCCCTCAGTATTTCGTATATGTTAAGAATTTGCTCTTATCAGATTAAAAAAACGGTCTTCCCGGTAAGAGAAGACCGCTGTTACGGAAGGTGTACCTCAATAGTTGAATACGAGTCCTACGGAAGGTGTCACATAGAATGTTCCCTGATAGAAGGACTCACCGCCGTTGAGGGGAACTGAGAGCATGTCGACGCCGATCTGAGCTCCGATTGCGAGACTCAGTCCGTTCGGAAGAGCATAGGATGCTCCGAGATAGCCGCCGACTCCGAGGAGGAAGTGAGTGTCAGCATTGATGTTCTCTCCTGTCGCGCTGACGCCGAGAGCGAGTTCGATGTCCATACCGGAATCTGCAATCGTGTACTTGTACGAGGGGCCGACGAGCATTGTGATTGCGTTGCAGTTGCCCGTTGTCGGGTCGAAGTCCGCATTGACGTTTGCCGTATAGCCGATGGGGAATGTATCGGAGTAGCCGGAGTTGTTGACGCTGAGACCGCCCATGTTGATACCGTCACGGTATGAGTAGTTGAGAGCGACTTCCGTTCTGCCAGTGAATGTTCCTGCAGATACAGCTGCAGCTGCTGATACGACAACCAAGAATACGATGATACCTTTCTTCATTTTCTTTTCTCCAATATATTTCTTTGATTTTTCAGTTTTCCTTTTTTTCTATTCCGCTGGTCACCGGAAGAAGCATCATCAGTAACAGAATTCCGACGATGCCGAGGACGATTCCCCAGAGTATGACGTCATATACCATCACGAGAGACATGCCGCCGCCGAGAGCAAGAGCACCGGACACGGAGAGCAACACGATTTCAAGTGTCTTCTTCGAGATTATCCTCTTTCCTTTTCCGTTCCCTGCTGCGATATGTATCACGACCGCAATCCCGATTACGAATCCGACTGCCGCGAAGACGATACCCTCTGTTTTCAGATTCCATTCCCTGATGAGGTACATGCATATTCCCGACGCAAGAAGGAGTGCGCTTAACGTTCCTCCCATAAGTGTTACGACATCTCTTTTCTTCATTTTTTCTGTCTCCTTGTTTTCCTTTGACGCCGACATGTTAGAGAGGTGATGTTTCCTTTTCGTCAGCGTAATGTTTAAGTTTTGTTAATTCGGAAAAAACAGGTGGCTTTCAGTTTCTCCTTTTGACAAATTCTTAATGCATAAACAGATAACTGTAATTCGGAAAGTAAAATGATACAAACCAATAAGGGTGTAGATAATTTTCTTCGGTAAAAGCTATTCGCGAGGCATCTTGATGACTTC
>CAVFVX010000071.1:0-12745 GCA_963626075.1 Acutalibacteraceae bacterium | reverse complement strand
AAAATATGTAAAAGAGGTTTGACACATCAGAAAAAAGACAGTAAATTAAGATTGTAGGTAAGCCACCTCCTGGCAGTCTGTTCGCTGGGTGTACGGGTAAACGTAAGATCGCTACCGTTAGGGTGATGTCCTCCCGCTGTCAAGCTAGCATAACAGGCGGGAACAAAGGAGCATCACCTGTTTTTTGTTCGTCTTTCCTCTCTTTCTTTTTCCGAATGTGTGTTAGACTTTTCGCATGAAAGACGGATTTATAAAGGTTGCCGCAGTTTCTCCTTCTCTCAGAGTCGGAAACACGGAATACAATTCAAAGGAAATAATCAGACATATAAAGGAAGCTCAGGATGAAAGGGTGAAGGTTCTCGTATTCCCCGAGATGTGCATCACGGGATATACCGCAGCGGACCTCTTCTTCCAGCGTACGCTCCTCGATGGGGCGACGAAGGCTCTTGAAGACATAGTGGCTGCAACGGAGGAAAGCGACATACTCGTATTCGTCGGCTATCCCCTGCAGTACGGCGGAAAGCTCTTCAACACTGCTGCCGCAGTCCAGAACGGAAAGGTTCTTGCGTTCATTGCAAAGAAGAATCTTCCGACCTACGGCGAGTTCTACGAGACGAGGTGGTTCACACCGTGTCCGGAGGAGAACGTCGTTCTCGACACAGAGTGGGGACTCGTAAGATTCGGTAACAGGATTATCCTCGATGCAGAGTACCCGGACTCCCTCAGAATCGGATGCGAGATCTGCGAGGACCTGTGGGTTGCGGATCCCCCGTCAACGCACCTTGCCCTTGCGGGTGCGACGCTCATTGTCAACCTCTCGGCTTCCGACGAACTCGTCGGCAAGGAGGAGTACCGGAAGGGCCTCGTGACGGACCAGAGTGCGAGAACGCTCTCTGCATACATCTACGCAGACGCCTCGGAAGGCGAGTCCACGACTGATATGGTCTTCACGGGAGCAGACATCATCGCAGAGGACGGCGCCGTCCTTGCATCGCGTTCTTACAGCCTCGGCGAACTTCTCATCAGCGAGATAGACACCCAGAAGCTCGAAACGGAGAGGACTAAGAGAAATACATTCCCCCTCTTCGACAGCGGCTACGACTACATTCCCGTCTCCTTCAACGTCGAGGAGACGAAGCTTACAAGGTTCGTCGATCCCCGTCCGTTTGTTCCTGCAGATGAGGGCAGCAGAGCGAAGAGGTGCGAAAAGGTTCTCCTCCTGCAGTCCCTCGGCCTCAAGAGGAGGCTCGAGCACATTCACGCGAAGACATGCGTGATCGGACTCTCGGGCGGACTCGACAGCACGCTCGCGTTCCTTGTAACCGTAAAGGCCTTCGATTCCCTCGGACTCGACAGGAAGAACATCAAGGCCATAACCATGCCATGCTTCGGAACGACGAAGAGAACGAAGAGCAACGCAGAGAAGCTGGCTCTTGCTCTCGGTACCGATTTCATCACCGTCGATATTACAAAGTCAGTGCTTTCGCACTTCGAGGACATCGGACAGAGCACGGACGACTACTCCGTCACATACGAGAACGGACAGGCCAGGGAACGCACCCAGGTTCTGATGGACTGGGCGAACAGGATCGGCGGAATCGTAATCGGAACTGGAGACCTCTCGGAGCTTGCTCTGGGGTGGGCGACCTACAACGGAGACCACATGTCGATGTACGGCGTCAATGCGGGGGTTCCGAAGACTCTCGTGAGAAGCCTTGTGAGGTACTGGGCAGATGCCGAGGCTGATGCGGAATGCCGCACTGTCCTTTACGATATCCTGGATACCCCCGTCTCTCCCGAACTCATTCCGGGAAAGGACGACAATATCGCACAGGTTACGGAGGACCTCGTCGGTCCATACGAGCTTCATGACTTTTTCCTCTACTGTATTGTCAGACAGTCCTTCGGAGCGGGGAAGGTACTGAGACTTGCGCGCTACGTGTTCTCTCCGGGCTACGACCTCGATACAATCTACAGGTGGCTGAGAACCTTCATACGCCGCTTCTTCCAGCAGCAGTTCAAGCGTAGCTGTCTTCCCGACGGTCCGAAAGTCGGTGCCGTGACGCTCTCTCCGCGCTCGGACTGGAGAATGCCGAGTGATGCGGATTCAACGGTTTGGCTCACAGAGCTCGACGAGGCATACGAAGAGGAGAAAAAGAAGGGGAAATGAGACGATAATCTGTAACCTTCACTGTATTTCAGATGTTTAGTCATTCGGGTTGTTAAATAAAATGAAAAAGAAATTACTGTTCATATTAAGTGTGCTTGTTCTTGTCTCTTCGGCACTCTCTGCATCATTCCTGCAGCTGGGACCGAATTACTCGATAGCATTTCCCATAGATACGGAAAGCTCCACTCCCGTCGACGTGACGGCACTGGACTTCCAGGATTTCAGACTGGGCGCCGATTTGAGATTCAATATCGGGTACCTGACACTTGAAGAGGGAATAAAGGCATCGTTCACCGACGAACTGCTGCTCTCCTCGTTCGATGTGTCGACTCTTGTCGGACTCAGGGCGAAGGTCTGGATTTTCGATTTCCTCGTCGGAGCGGGGCTCAGATGCACGGCAGTGAAGAGCGAGGAGTCGAAGTGGCTCTTCAACGGAGCTCTTGAGCCGGATGCACTCGAGTGCGTGAAGGCTTCGTCTCTCTTCTACAAGGGGGCGGTGGACATCAACATGGGTAAGTGGGTGACACTCAGCCTTTCTGCAATCCTTCCCGTAAATCAGACAATCAACAGCCTCAACGAGGTGCAGAGCGTATCTGTCGTGGATGCATTCACACCGTCCCTGAAGGACACGACCGTCTCGGTAGGGCTCCTGTTCAACTTCTTCTAGGGTAAGGCAATGGCTGAAAAGAACACGGGACTTCTGAAGGGACTGCTGACAGTCCTCATACTGTCGGTACTCGTATTCGGCGTAATCTACTTCTTCTTTCCCTCCGTCTCCCTCAAGTATTTCGGCGTCTCCCTCGATATGACGAAGGCCGTCGAGGAGACTGTCTCGGGAGTTCTCTCGAAGGTCAGCTACATGACAGAGGATGAGAGGGAGGCTGTCTCCGGGTATCTTTCGTCCGACGAGGGAAAGGCCTTCATAAAGAATGTTTCCCAGGCCATACGCGGGGGAGCAGACGCAATCGCCGCCTTCAACTCAAGCGAAAGCTTCACTTCCTTCAAGGAGTACATGTCCTCGGTATTATCTCCATCTTCGTTCGAAAGACTCACCGGGGAAATCGAAAATACCGCATCAAAGCTCCTGGGCTCGAACTGAAGATTTCATTTTCCTCTCTTTTTCCTCTATAATGGATGCGGAGGCGCATTATGGACGGTGAACTTTTCAGCTCAGCCGATCTCGACCAGGAACTGATCGAGAAGGAGAACAGAAAGAAGGAAAGAGAGAGACTCGAGAAGATAAGGGAAAAGGAAGCACAGAAAAAGGAGAAGGAAGCACAGAAGAAGGTCTACGACAGAACCCTCTTCCTTCTCGACGGCTACTCCATCATTTACAAGAGCTACTGGGCTTTCATCTCACGTCCGCTTACAGATAAGAACGGAAACAACATCAGTGCCTACTACGGCTTCTTCCAGACACTGTTTCACATTCTGAAGGAAAACACCATGGACGGCCTTGCCGTCACAATGGACGAGAAAGCTCCCACATTCAGACATGTAATGTACCCCGAGTACAAGGCCAACAGGGATAAGGCCCCCGATGACCTCCACGCTTCCGTCGCCCCGATAAGGGAGACGCTGAAGAAGATGGGAATCCCGGTCGTATCGAAGGAGGGCTTTGAAGCCGACGATGTCATGGCATCCCTTTCCGCTGCCGCAGCAGGGAAGGGCTGGCGCACCGTTATAGTTTCGGGAGACAAGGACCTCTGTCAGCTCGTCTCCGACTCCGTCTCGATTCTGAGACCCCCCAAGAAGAAGGGCGACACCCAGTATTCGCTGATGGGACGGGAGGAAGTCAAGGAAGCCTACGGAGTCTATCCCGAGCAGATAGTCGACTACCTTTCGCTCCTCGGAGACGCTTCTGACAACGTGCCGGGGGTAAGCGGCATCGGCGACAAGAGTGCGGTGAGACTTCTCACCGAATACGTGTCGCTTGACGGAATATACAGACACCTGGGAGACCTCAAGGAGAGCGAGAGAAAGAAGCTCGAGAGCGGAAAGGAGAGCGCCGAGCTCAGCCGCAGGCTCATCGTCCTCTCACGCGAGGCCCTGCCGGAGAACTTCGACATCGAATCACTCAGTACCGCGAACTTCTCCCTCTCCCGTGCCGCATCCGATTTCGAGGAAAGGAACCTGAGGTCCCTTGCAATAAGGGCAAGAGCTCGTAAGGATGACGATACTCTCCCCGAGGATAAGCCTCAGGAGGAGGGGAAGGAAGCGGAATCGAAGACGGAGCCTCTCCTCACGGAGAGCGAGAAGTACCTTCTCGGAAAAGGCGAGTATACGATTCTGAGGACTCTCTCAGACGTCGAAAAGGACTGGGAGAACATCGCATCCTTCCGCGGCGGAGTCATTTCACTTTTCCTTCTCTCGGACGATTATCTTCCCTCTTCTCATCTCTACGGTTTCTCGTATTCCTCCTCTCCGCTCTCTGCGGTATATGTACCGCTCGGAAAAGTCGGAATGACGGAAGAGGAGATGAAGAGCCTGTTCGAAGAGTACCTTTCATCTGGAAAGCTCAGGATAATCTCCCATTCCGTGAAGCCCGTACTGAAGATTCTCCAGTACAGGGGACTGGAATGTACGATTGAAAGCGACACCATGCTCTCCTCATGGCTCGTCTCCTCCAACGACGGCGTTTACAGCCTCGATATCCTGATGGGAAAGTATTTCTCAGAGACGCTCCTCAACATCCGGGACCTCACCGGAAGCACGACCTTCAACGGCGTTGACGAGGACATTCTCTCGCGCTATTCGTCGCTCCGTGCCGACTACACATACCGCCTTGAGCGGGTGCTCTCGAGGCGCATAGCCGAGAAGGGACTCGGGGAAATCCTGAGGACCATGGAGCTTCCGCTTCTGAGAGTCCTTGCGGGAATGGAGGAGGAGGGAATCTATCTCTCCGAGGAGAGAATGGAAGCCCTGAGGGAGAAGTCCGACAGCAGAGTGAAGGAGCTCGAGAGCGAAATCTACGCACTTGCCGGCTACAGCTTCAACATCAATTCGACAATGCAGCTGAGCAGGCTTCTCTACGACGAAAGGGGCCTCGAACACGGAAAGAAGACGATGCGGGGCTACTCGACTGATACAGCAACGCTGGAGACCCTGAAGAACTCGGGTGACCCCATCATCGGAAAGCTTCTGGAATACAGACAGCTCTCAAAGCTCAAGAGTACCTACATCGATGTCCTTCCGACACTGAGAGACAGTGCGGGCAGAGTCCATACGACCTTCCTTCAGACGGGAACTGCCACCGGGCGTCTTTCCTCGCGTTCCCCGAATCTTCAGAACATACCCGTCAGAACGGACGAGGGAAGACTCATCCGCTCTGCCTTCGTTCCGGGTGAAGGGAAGATATTCATCAGCGCCGACTACTCCCAGATTGAGCTCGTGGTACTCTCCTGGATGAGCGGGGACGAGAACCTCAGGAAGGCCTTCCTTTCGGGCGAGGATGTCCACCGCTATACGGCAGCCCTCATCTTCAATAAGAAATCGGAGGATGTGACGAGCGCAGAGAGGCGGGTCGCGAAGACCATCAACTTCGGCATAATGTACGGAATGTCGGCATTCCGGCTCTCGAACGAACTCGACATAACCCGCGCTGAAGCCACTGACTTCATAAAGCGCTACTTCGAGCGCTACAGCAGTGTCCAGAGCTTTGTCGAGGAGACGGTGAAGAAGGCCGAGGAACAGGGCTGTGTCACCACATACTGGGGACATGTGAGGGAGATCATCGGAATAAGGAGCCGCAACAAGACGGAGAAGGCGGCTGCGGAGAGAACCGCAGTCAATACCGTCATACAGGGAACCGCAGCCGAAATCATGAAGAAGGCGATGATAGAAATTGCGGGTGAGATGAAGAAGCGGGGCCTCTCGTCGAGAATGCTGCTGCAGGTACACGACGAGCTTATCTTCGAAGTCCCGACTTCGGAAGCCGACGAGATGGAGGCTCTCATCAGGGAGAAGATGGAGGGCGCAGCCACGCTTCCCGTCCCTCTGAAATGTTCGATTGAAAGGGGTCACTCCTGGGGAGACATGCACGCTTGATAGTAGGACTTACAGGAAAGAGCTGCTCCGGAAAAGATACGGCAGCAGCGCTCCTCGATGAAAGATTCGAGGTAATCGACGAGGACGGGCTCGGACACGAAGCCCTTGAAATGAATACAGATAAGCTCGTCTCCGCCTTCGGAGAGGGAATACTCACCGACGGAAAGGTCGACAGGAAGAAGCTCGGGCCTCTCGTCTTCTCCTCCCCGGAGAAACTCGAAACGCTCAACGGGATAACCCATCCCTGGATGGTAGAGGAAACTCTGAGACGGTGCAGGGAGATAGAAAAGAGCGGAAAGATAGCGGTAATCAACGCCGCAATCCTCGAAAGCATGGGCTTCGTGCCGTACTGCAATGAGATAATCTATGTCATGTCACCGCTTGAAAAGAGAATCGAGAGGGCGAAAATAAGGAACGGCACATCCCGTGAGGATTTTCTGAGGCGTGCCGAGAGTCAGAAGGACATCGGGTCCACGCTCTTTTCATCGGGGAAGAAGGTCATTACCATCATCAATGACAAAGAGATGGAGGAGCTTTCTCGACAAGTCAGCGCGTACTGTGCTAGTATTAAGAAAGTGAGGGTTCTATGAGCAGAAAATCCAGTGCAGTCATTCTTGGTATAACGGTGGTGCTTACGCTCTTCATTGCGGGAGCCGCATTCTTCTTCAATCCGAATGCAGAGAGCGACAGTCTCTCTTCCAGGATTCTCGAGGAAGCTCAGAAGAGACAGAACGAGACAGTATCTTCCGTGACGGAGGAACTCGAGACGGACCTCACTGTCCGCGGCGACGACGAGAAGACGGCGGCAGCTGTAGCGGAGATTCTGAAGAACGACGACGAATTCCTCTCCGCTGTCAGCGCAAAGAATGCGGACTATGTCGACTCGAAGCTCTCAGAGCAGAACGAAAAGGTGAACGCAGCCCTCGACGAAAAGACAACTGAACTCGAAAAGAGTGTCGGCGATAAGATTTCCTCTCTCGAGAAGGAAGTCCCGTCCACTGACGACATCCTCGAAGAACTTCTTGAAGACAAGGCATTCATGACGAAGCTTGTCGCGGAAGTCAAGGCAAAGCTCGGTGACAGCTACGACAGCGACACCCTTGCTCAGGCTGTAGTCGAAAGCGACGCATTCTGGGAGGCACTCGAGAAGTATGCGGGAGAAGGCACGGCAGCAGCGGATGCTTCCTCCACACCTCTTCCCTCGACAGATACTTCTTCCTCCACTAAGACGATGAGCGAGAGCGAGTATAAGGAAGCGCGTGACGAAAGAAGAAGCGAGGAATTCGCGCAGGTACTCAGTTTCCTCGGTTACTGATAATCCACCATATATTGTTAAACGATGCGAAAGCGGGAGAGAAATCTCCCGTTTTTGTCTTTATGGGTATATACTCTCTCTGTTATGACAGACAAAGAGACCCTGGAGCTCCTGAGGAGCCTTGTTGAAACGGAATCGGTTACCGGTAATGAAGGTAAGATTGTAGAACTGCTGGAGAAGACCTTTCACTCCCTCGGCTTCTCGACGCTCTTGACCCCCTCCGGGTGCATATGCGGCGTAATCGACAGCGGAAAGCCGGGGCCGACGGTTCTTATCGACGGCCACATCGACACAGTCGGCATTCCCGATGTTTCAAAGTGGTCCACGGATCCCTTCCGTCTGACAGAAAAGGACGGCCGTCTCTACGGCCGCGGTACCTCCGACATGAAGGGAGGAGTCGCCGCCGCGATTGCCGCCGCAAGCGAGCTCAGACCCCTCAAAAGGGGAAAGGTTGTTGTCGCATGCATAGTCGAAGAGGAGAGATTCGAGGGAATCTGCGCGCGTGAAGTGAGCGATTTCTTCTTCCCCGACTATGTAATCATTGCGGAGTCCACGCACGGGAAGCTCAACATCGGGCAGAGAGGACGCTGTGAAGTGCTTCTCAGGGCTGAGGGAAAGAGCTGCCACTCCTCGAATCCGGAGGAGGGTGAGAATGCGGTTCTCAATGCCGTGAAGGCGATAGAGGCACTCGAGACTCTCAAGCCGGGCGAGCACGAAGTACTCGGAAAGGGGATCATGGTTCTTACCGACATAATCTCCTCTCCGTATCCCGGAATGAGCATCGTTCCCGAGGAGTGCCGTGTCACCTATGACCGCCGCACTCTTGTGGGAGAGACTCCCGAGAGCGTCATCGCCCCGATAAACTCTCTCCTGAGGGAAAAGGGAATCAACGCTTCGGCGTCGATTGCTCTGGGCTCCACTACAAGCTACACGGGACACACGCTTTCATCGCCCAGGTTCTTCCCTGCATGGTGCTACTCCCCCGAGGACGACATTGTGAAGAAGAGCCGCAGGGGACTGGAGAAGGCGGGGCTCTTCTCCGGCTACGGCCACTACGCGTTCTGCACGAACGGCAGCCATTACGGCGGAGAGAAACATCTCCCGGTAATCGGTTACGGACCGGGAGAGGAGAGGCTTGCGCACATAGTCGACGAGTACATAGAGGAGAGCGACCTCTACAGAATAAAGAGAGGAATGAAGGCCATAGTCGAAGCGCTTCTCGATTAATCGGGGTAGTGCCTCGTCTCCCCGTCGGGAGTCTCTATCGTCCAGATGCCGTCGTCGAGTGACTTCAGGTATTCCTTCGTCAGCGGTACCTTTCCGCCTCCGTCGGGAAGGTCGATTGTGTAGGAAGGCATTCCGAGACCCGAGAGCGCATTTCTCATTCCTTCCTCTATTTCGAGTCCTCTTGTGATCGGAACACGAAGATGTCCCGTTCCCTGCACGAGGTCTCCCTGGAAGAGGTAGTATGGCTTGATGCGGTTATAGAGGAGCTTGTTCGAGAGCTCGGTCTGTGCTTCAACGGAGTCGTTGACGCCCTTGAGAAGCACTGCCTGGTTCATCATCGGAATACCGAGTCTTACGAAGCCTTTGAGCGCCTCGACGGCTTTATCTGTTATTTCTATTGCAGTATTGAACTGGGTCATGAGATAGAACGGAGCGCCGTGATTGTTCTTTTCAAGTACTTTGAAAAGAGAGGGAGTGAAGCGGTCCGGGTTGCTCACGAGTGCCCTTGTGCAGAGGCGGTAAATCACATCCTCCCTTGCCCCCTTGAGAGTCGAAAGAAGATAGTCGAGTCTTTCGTCGGAGAGCGTGAACATGTCGCCTCCCGTGAGGAGAATCTCCTTTATTTCACTGTGTTTCTTCAGGAAGTCCGCAACGAGAGCGATATCCTCATCCGTACACGGTCCCACCATGCTTCCCGCAAAGCGTCGTCTGAAGCAGTGGCGGCAGTAGGCAAAGCAGCTGTCGGTGACGAGGAATGCGGCACGGTTGGAGTAGCGCCTCACAAGCCTCGGTGTAACGGAGTACTCGTGTTCCATCTGGGGATCGAGATTGCCGCATCTGTCGGTGTTCTCTTTTCCCGACGGGACGAACTGACGCCTTATCTCGCTGTGTTCCAGAAGAGGGATTATGTTGTCGGAAATGAGGAGGGGAAGGGTGTTCGGACCCTTTTCGTTCCACGTCTTTTCGTCCTCTGTGAGGCTTATTTTTTTCTCGAGTTCTTCAATGGTGGTTATCGGCATTAGACTGTTTTATATCTTTCGCCGTACTTCTGTAAAGCAAGTGAAGCGTACGGCTTAGCCGAGAATTAACAAACTTGTTGTCGTAATCGCCTCGAAGAGAGCATATAATAGGGGCAATCGGAGTTTTTATGGAAAGAAAACTGAAACTTAACTACAAGAGAACCTGTCTCATAGGATTCGCATTCTTCGGAATCCTGCTCTTATGGCAGGTATATGATTCATGGTGTCCGACATTCCTGACAGACATCTTCGCACGCCGCATGTACGGTCAGTCTTCGGCAGAGCTCAAGGCTGCGGGAAACAGCGAGCACATACTCAACGTGCAGTGGCTCGTCGGAATCATCATGGCATGCGACAACCTTGCGGCCCTCATCCTCCTTCCGCTCTTCGGACGCCTTTCAGATAAGACGAAGAGTCCCTTGGGAAAGAGAATGCCGTACATCCTCGTCGGAACATTCGTCTCCGCAGTAGTATTCCCGTTCATACCGCTTTTCTTCCACTACAACAACATCGCCGGAATGGTAGTGTCCATGGCGCTGGTACTCATCTTCATGATGATGTACCGCAACCCCGCTGTCGCTCTCATGCCGGATATTACCCCGAAGCCCCTGCGGGCGAAGGCCAACGGCATTATCAACATCATGGGCTACCTCGGAGGAGCAGCTGCCACGGTTCTCGGAATCTTCCTGCCGCTTTCGTCATACATCAACGTCTCAGACGATGCGAGGAAGATGTACATAATAGAAGTGCCGTTCGTAATTGCATCCGTACTCATGGTCATCTCGGCTCTCGTTCTCTGTTTCACGATCAGGGAGAACAGAATCGAGGAGGAGATGAAGGACGAACTCGAGGAAGGCGAGAGAATGGCCGCCATCGAGAATCCCGTCGATGACTCGAAGCCCATGACGCCCGCCAACAGGAGAATGCTCTTTGCAATCCTCATTGCCGAATTCTTCTGGTTCATGGCCGACAACGCCATCGGAACATACATCGGCAACTATGTAATCTACTATCTCAACAGTGTCTCAAGTGCAACGATGATTCTTACAATCATCGGAGGACTTGCTTCCGTAATCGGTTTCGCAACAGCCGGAAGCATCGCGGACAGAATCGGAAGGAAGTGGACAATCTCCATCGGACTAGCGGTAACGCTCTTCGGGTACATCGTGATGACATTCGTAGGGCCGTCTGGCAACGTGACGGGAGCAAACGGCGAGTATTCGTTCCCCGTTCTTCTCTATGTGGTATGGGTAATCAAGGGCTTCGGCATGTCGCTTGTGCACAACTGCTCGTTCCCGATGATTGTCGAGCTCTGCTCATCGAAGAAGATCGGCCAGTTCACGGGCTACTACTATGCGGCAAGCATGGCTGCCCAGACCGTTACCCCGATACTCCTCGGCCTCCTGCTGACACGCTTCAGCCTCTGGAGAATCCTTCCGGTATATTCCGGAATCCTGCTCTGCGTATCGTTCGTACTCTTCACGCTCCGCGTAAAGAACATAAAGGCCGACAAGGTCCGTAACACCAAGGGCCTCGAGGCAATAGGAGGAGATGACTGATGCCGACACCTCATAACACAGCAGAAAAGGGCCAGATAGCAGAACGCATTCTGCTCCCCGGCGACCCGCTGAGGGCTCAGCATATCGCCGAGACCTTTTTAGAAAATCCCGTATGCTATAACCGCACCCGCGGTATGCTTGGCTTCACGGGACTCTGGAAGGGAGAGAGGGTGTCTGTCCAGGGAACGGGTATGGGAATGCCGTCGTTCTCGATTTATGCTAACGAACTTATAGATGTCTACGGCTGCAATAAGCTCATCAGAGTCGGTACCTGCGGCACCAATTCCCCCGCCCTGAAGGTACGTGATGTCTTCATTGCCCAGGCTGCAGCCACGGACAACGGCATGAACACCGACCGCTTCGGTTCGACCTTCCACTACGCCCCGGTACCGTCCTTCCGGCTCATGAAGAATGCCTACGACATAGCGGTGGAAAGAAAGATTCCCGTGACAGTCGGGGAGTGCTTCTCGTCCGATGCCTTCTATGACGAAAGACACGGCGAGAAGATGAAGACAATGCAGAAGCTCGGAATAATGGCCGAGGAGATGGAGAGCGCAGAGCTCTACACCCTCGGGGCAATGAAGGGAGTCGAGACGCTCGCGCTCTTCACTGTCAGCGACAATATCATAACGGGCGAAGGCGCAACGCCGGAGGAGCGGCAGACGAGCTTCAACGACATGATAAGAATCGCGCTCGACACGCTTCTTTCGTAAACAGAAAAGCCCCCGGCAAGAGCTGAGGGCTTTCTTCTTTTCCAGACTGCAATCAGTCGTTGACTCTTTCGAGATATTCCTTTGTCTCTGTGTTGACTCTGACCTTCTCGCCCTGCTTGATGAAGCCGGGAACACGGATCTTGAGTCCTGTCTCGAGAACTGCGTCCTTTGTGACACCCTGGACTGTATCGCCGCGTGCTGCGTCTTCAGTCTCTGTGACAACGTAGACGACCTTGCTCGGAACCTGGATGTCGAGAACCTGGTCTTCCCAGAGTGTGAGGCGGTATGTCTCGCCGTCCTTCATGATGTACTCGTAGTCGGGGAAACTCTTCATGGGAACTTCAATCTGTTCGTAGTTGTCGACGTTCATGAAGGAGAAGTTCTCTCCGTCGTTGTAAAGATACTGGAAGGTTCTGTCTTCGATTGTGATGTCTTCGGCGTTGTCCTGTGACTTCATTGTCTCGGAGAGAGTCTGACCTGTTGACGGGCTCTTGAGCTTGAGTCTGACGAATGCGCTTCCCTTACCGGGGTTGACGAATTCTCTTTCGATACAGAGGAACGGCTGACCCTTGATGAGGAGAGCTGTGCCCTTTTCAATCTGTCCTGCTTTAATCATTCTTATACCTCAATTATGTTAATAACAGTTTAACCAATCGGTAGAATAGCAGAAAGAAGAGGCGAGTGTAAAGAACATG
>CAVFVX010000070.1:0-12923 GCA_963626075.1 Acutalibacteraceae bacterium | reverse complement strand
GGCAGCACGTAACTTCTCCCCGCCCTTCTGCTCCTGCATCAGGTAGTCTTTCGGGGAGGGAACATCCTCGCCCTCCATCTCTGTAGGTGCAGGGAGCACCATTGCCTTGTCGGCTTTTCCATCAAGTATTTTGTCAGCGAGAGTCTTTCTATTCTTCGGTCCAGAGTTAGCTCTGGGACCGCCTCTCACAGTTCCATCTTTTGACACGTTTTTCTCCTTAGGTTATAAAAAGTCATCCGCGTAAAAAGATGCGGAATTATTGTTGTTGTATAGAATTATTTGGAAATCCAAATCCCGGGGTTAATAGGGTGTTTGAACTCGAATTTTTTCGCGTCGTTGCCCGGGCTCGGTGTAACGCCTTATAGCGTAAGATTTTAGACCCGCCCCTACCCTATTAGATAGGTACTATCCTCTTCTCTTTCCGAATCTCGAGCCCTCGATAATGCTCTTTCTCGTATGGCATGAGGGGCATAGGGATTGAAGGTTCTCATCATCCAATAATGCTCCTCCCATACTGATGGGCTGGATGTGGTCTACTATCTGAGCCTTAGTAAGCCTTCCCTGCTTCCAGCATTCGATGCAAAATGGATGCTCGATGAGAAAGTTCGCTCGCTTCTTCTTCCATTCATGAGAATGATAAAAAGCTGCTGCCGGGCGGCTACGAACATATTGATCATACTGTTTGTCCATGAGCTTCTTGTGCTCAGGGCAGTAGCGGTCATTAGTCAACTTGGGGCATCCCGGGTAGGCACAAGGCTTCTTTGGTTTATATGGCATCACTGGCTCCTTAAAAAGAAAACCAGACATCTCTGCCTGGCTTCGTGGTTCTCTCGAACCTGTCTTATTTTGATTGTTCTAGAAGAGATTTTTGTGTTTTGTTGCATTTTTCTCTTTTAGAAATTATTTCTAGAAGAGATTTTTGCAACTTTTAACAGTTTTCCTCTTTAGAAGGTGTTTCACTTGTCTCTGAACCTTATCTTCTGGCCGTTCCAATTAAGGGGCTCACCCGCTTTATTCTTCCGTCTTACAGTCGACGATGCCACATTAAGAACCATGGCACAGTTTGCTGTGGAGGGGAATTCTTCCTCCCTTCCGTTTTCATAGATAACAACTATCGGTTTGCCGTTTATCATAGTAGCCTCGAATAATAATCTTTCCTCCCTCAAATTTAAAGATAGACCCCAGAAATAAATCCGGGGCTATCGTTGAAAAAGGAGGTTCACAAATGGAGAGAACCAAAAGGAGGTCTGATGGTTTTCTACGAGTATATCATAAATCAAATGTATAACTGCACTCTACTGTCCTTTACTGCACAATACTGCACTGGACTGCACTAAATGAAGTTTTTTATTCTCCTCAGGGCAATGCTATGCATCTTAAAAACATAGCGGGCTGAGTAACCCATTCTTGAAATAATTTCATCCCAGCTCATGAAGGAAAGGTAGCGCATCTCAAGAATCACCTCCATCTCGCTGTTTTCAACACGGCGGATGGTGTTCTCGATTTCTTTCATCAGATCAGCAAGGTGAGCGATGTCTTTTTTGACTTCATCGGAGAGGGCCACAAACCTCAAAGCAGAGCTTTCCACCGCACTGTGAACCTGGTTGGAGTCTGTTTTCACGTCCCCGAATAACGGCCCGGAGTAAGGAACGTGCTCCTTCAAGACATCCAGCTGCCTTTCCTTTGCCTTGATGCGGCGGTTCAGTACATATGCCTGTGATAAATATTCCTTAGCGTCCATACGCCACCTCCAAGTATTTTGATTTTTCAATGTCCAGCATTGCTAACAGAAGTTCGCACCACTCTGATTGGAAAAAGGTGTCACAATCGGCAAGAACCTCTTTCTCCTTTTCGTTTTCCGGGTTCATCAAAAGTTTCTTCTCTGCGGTCTTCTTATCACTGAGAGCTGTATTCAAGACCGATGATGCCAGCTGTCTGTATGCATTACTAATTCTTGTCATAGCTAAGCTCCGCCTTTACGGCATTCAGGAGATTCTCCTGTGTAGTTTCTTTTGTAGAGAGTGCCTTCAGAATCTGTTCATCTACGGTGCCCTTCGTGATGATATGTTGAATAACCACCGTCCTTGACACCTGGCCTTGTCGCCAGAGACGAGCATTAGTCTGCTGGTAAAGCTCCAGACTCCAAGTCAGCCCAAACCATATGATGGTCGACCCGCCTGCCTGAAGATTTAAGCCGTGTCCTGCAGATGCGGGATGGATAAGACCAACAGGAATTAATCCCGCGTTCCATTTTGAAATGCTGTTCACGCTGTCAATGCGGCTGAACATTACGCCAGCACTGCGAAGTCTCTCTGTTATCCTCTCCAGATCATGCTTGAACCAATAAGCTACAAGAACGGGTTTACCGTTGGCAGCTTCAATGAGGTCTTCCAGTGCATCAAGCTTCTTGTCATGGATCCGAACAACTTCTCCACTATCGCTGTAAACCGCGCCATTGGCAAGCTGGGAGAGCTTTCCACACAGCGTAGCTGCGTTACCTGCAGTAACTTCACCGTTAGGAAGTCCAAGCACTAGATTCTTCTTCAGGGAGTCATATTGCTCTTTCTCCCCTTCGCTCATACGAACTTCGTAAGGGGAAGAAATCATCTCGGGCATGTGAAGAACATCAGTACACCGGATGGATACGGTCATGTCTCCTATAAGCCTGTAGATCTGCTCTTCGGCTCCGGGGAGAGGCTTATAGGAAAAGACTACAACCCCGTTTGTTTTATCCGGGCGGAAATACCTACCTCTATATCCGCCTATAAACTTTCCAAGGCGCTCTCCGCAGTCCAGGAGCCTATATTCGCTCCAGAGATCCATGAGGCCATTGGGAGAGGGAGTTCCTGTCAGCCCGACGATTCTGTCTATTTTTCCTCTTACTTTCAGCAGTGCCCTGAACCTCTTTGCCGTTGCGTTTTTGAAGGAACTTAACTCATCCAGCACCAGCATGTCCCACTTCCAGACTGATGCATAATTCTCCACAAGCCAGGGAACTACGTCACGGTTTATTAAATAGATATCGGCATCCTGCGAAAGCCCGTATCTTCTCTGTGTCTCCGTCCCAATACAAATGGAATACCGAAGTCCTTTCAAGTGTTCCCACTTTGCAATTTCATCAGCCCAGACAGAGGCAACTCGAATCGGACAGATAACGAGAACTTTCCCGACCTCAAATCTATCCCTCTGTAATTCCTCTATTGCCGTCAACGTAATAACCGTCTTACCGCATCCGCAGTCAAGAAGGATGGCTGACGCATTGTGAGCACATATAAAATTTGCTGCATATTGTTGATACCCATGTAAATCACTTTTCTTCAGCATTGCTAAACAGCTCCTTGATTTTTTCAGTTGAGTCGACCACCAACACTTCAAAACCCAACGCTTTCAGTTGCTCCGCCCTTCTTTCCTGCAAGGGCCTTACCTTCCCGCCGGGTCTCTTCAGCTCCACAAACACCACTTCCCCGTCCGGCCACAAACAGATCCTGTCCGGGGCCCCGCTCCAACCGGGGCTTATGAACTTGAGACAGAGGCCACCGGTTTTTTTCACCTCAGCGACAAGCCTCCTCTCAATATCTTTTTCTCTTTTCATTTCGCTCTCCTTTGTATAAAAAAAGGCGCTCTTCTTTCCGAACGCCTTTTCATATCGACTTAAAAATCCCTTGGTAACAAAGGTAACAACAAATACAATTTCCCTTACGCGCGTATATATGAGCGTGGGAAAACACTCTTTTCTTTCATTTCATTCATTTTGTCCTATATAGATTTTTGCTGTTTGTTTGTTTACCTTTGGTGGTAATTCTTCCCTAGTACAACAGATAAAAGGTAACAAGCCTTTATACTTTGTTACCCTTGTTACCCGTTCTTGTTTACCTTTTCGTAGACTCTCTGCGGACCATACCATTTGGTTTTGATAAACCTATCGGTACGCTTCCAGCCCTCGATGCGGGACATTATGGCACTGATGGAGAAGGATTCGGTGCCCTTTAAAGACTCCTTTGACATTCCCAGACACTCACACCAGATTTCCATGTTGCTGACGGTGGTGCGTTCCACGGTGCCCTGGGGAGATGTGGGGTCATCTCCACGAAGGTATTCACGTCGGGCGTAGATGTCCATCTTGGACCAATCTTGCGGCAGCAGCGTTTCAAGGTACTGTCTTACAAGTCCTTCTCTCGCATCAGATTCCATTGCTGCCGCCTGCTCGCGTTTTGCCATTTCTTCAAGCTCAGGGGAAAGAAACAATTGTTCCCCGGCATTCGCATAAGTAATTGCTTCTGCCCAGATCTGGTCGATTGTGGAATTGTCAAGCTCCCATGGATGATGCGTTGTTCCTCCCGGTGTCTTTACAACCCAGAAACGGCGGTTTCCGGTGATGTCACGAAGAAAGCCGTTCTCAGCGTTCGTGGTTCCGAAAAAGACACACTGCCTTGGATGGGAAGTCACTCTACGACCGAAGGCGGCCCTGTACTTGTCATCCTGACGGGAGACAAAGGATTTGACCTTCTCCAGATCTGCTTTTCTCATACCGGCCATCTCCCCGATTTCGTGAATCCAGTACCCTTGTAATTTCTCCGGTGCCGTCTTCCCGTCATTCATGTCTGAGAGTGTGAGAGAGTCTGAGAACCAGTCCTTAGCCAAGCGAGCAATAAGAGTGCTTTTCCCAATCCCCTGAGGACCATTCAATACCAATGCCGGGTCAAACTTAGCACCAGGTGAATAAATACGAGCAACGGCTGCACAGAGGGTCTTACGAGTTACCGCACGGACGTAAGGGTTATCCTCAGCACCGAGGTAGTCAATCAGGAGGGAATCAACCCTAGGAATCTTATCCCACTCGGGCAAGGTTTTGAAATACTCCTTTATTGGGTGATACTTCCTGTCGTCACAGCATTTTGTAACGGCAGTTTCGTAATTGAGTTTACTGAAGGTGCCGTAGTTCTGATCTACATAGCACATCAATTGAGCGTCATCGGCTTCCCTCCAGAACGCCGTCTCACTGTGGTCCCAGGGTAAGGGCCCCTTCACTTCCATGTTGTCGGCAAGTTGGTTGAAGACAATGTTTTTCATGTAGTCATCATGGGTCATAATTAGGCAGATGTTCTGTAGAGAGTTTGCAATGTTCCCTGCTTTGTCGCGTTTGAGGCGGTCTGTCCAATTGTCGAAATCAGCGGAGGCTTCTTCCCGTTTTTCCTTTAAGAGCTGCCTTGAAACCAAGGGCTCCCTAGTTGCCCATTCAGCCATGCGGGAGAAACTCTTCTTTTCATCCTCATCAGGGAATTTGTGAATTCGGATGAGGTCGAAGGCGTTGCACTCCTGATGGTAGGCCGGATCCGTAGCGTGGTTGCTGTAGGCGAACTTATCATCAAAGATGAGAACCCCCGCAATAGAAGACGACGGCTTATACTTATACCTGTTCGGAGCGACCTGCTCGTAGATATCGGGAAGATAGGTCTCTATAGCATCCTGTATGGTGCCTACCGCACGACAAAAAGCACCGACTATGCCTTCCTTCTTTAGAGGGTCTTCGACCTTCGCGCCCTGTTTTTCATGAAGAGGTTTTTCCTTGAGCGTGGTTGGTAAAGTCGTCGGATCCTTCCAGGTGGGATACTTAGAAAGGAACTCATCGGGGTCCAATGAAATGCCCTCCACCTCCTGGAAGATATATTCTCCATCCGTCGACACCGTCGGCCAGAACATGAGCTGGGAAGGAATGAACGAACACGGGTCAAACTGGTTGATGCCGTTTTCATAGGCGAAGTAGCGTGTTATTGCCTGGTATTCATCCGGAGAGATTTCCCTTGTGAGGGGGATAACCAAGCGAAGTCTAGGGGCCTCTGGCGTATGGGAGTGTGTTGAATAGATAAGCGTCGAGTAAGGCGTTAAAGCTGTGTATTCTTCCAAGAAACTCTTCTTCGCGTTGTCTACGTCTAACGTGAGCATAGAACGACATACTACGGCAGAGGAGTTCCTCTTACCGTCTTTTAACTCCCCTGCGACAAATCCTCCCTTGTCCTTTGCTGTAGAGCGCCCGGCGCTTTTCATCTTGTGGTACTCGGCTACAGTTTCTGCCGTACGTAACGGATTCTGAAGCCTCTTCCTAAGCTCTCCCCACTCTATCTTATCGTTATGCCATACCTTGGCCTTACGTGATTCACCGTATGCAACTTTGTAGAACATATTTTTAATTCTCCTTATTGGCCCCGCGAGGGGGCTCATCTTTCTGCCCGGCAGGGCGTTAGTCTTTCATGTAATATCCGGGACACTCGTAGCCATCGGCACGAAGAACAAGACCAGGAGCCCACGATGGGACAACCGCCATCTTGGAGGAAATCTCCTCAACGGTTACCTCCTCCGGACACTCCACAATGCACTCGTCATGTACGTGAGCTACGACACGATATTCAGAGAGCTGCTCCAGAGCATTACAGAGGATATCCCTTGCAATTGCCTGAACGCAGTTCTCAACGAGCTTTCCACCAAAGGTTTCTATACGTGACCAATGCTTAGTAAAATCCGTTCCCATGTAGGTTACTGATTCGCCGCCGAACCTATTCTCCCCTATACGTGGTTTCACATAGGAAAGATGCCGTCCGGAAGGAAGCTTTATGTAGAGCATTCCACCTTGGTACTTAAATTCAAGACCGTGTGTTGTAGTTGTCGTCTTCTCCTTAATAGCAGTTTTGGCTGCTCTATCAACTGCATACCACAGCTTCACAATATTGGGATTTGATGAACGCCATGCATCAACAAGAGGTTGTAATTCCTCTTCTTTCATTCCCGCCTCTATAGCACCCATTGCCTTCAGTGCTCCTACACCGCCACCATATCCACAGTTGTGGACAAGGTGCCCCGATACGGTAAAACGATGATGAGGACCAGCATTGAGGATATCGTATACTTTTCTTGTGCCATCTTTCTTCCAGGCTTTGCTATAGGTTGTTTTCTCTCCGGTTTGTATGAGAGATAAGCCACTCCCCGCAGCATCTCCAAAGCACAGAGGAAAGAGTTCACCCTCAACCCAGACGAGGTGGTCGGGTGTTGCTGTAAGACCCTCGTAGGTGATGACGTCGCGTTCTCCCTTATAAATAACACCATCATGTTCTACCCATTCCTCTCCGTCCCAAAGTTTGTCTTTGAGGGTTACTTCTTCGATAGGGACAAGACCTCTATCCGTTAAGACGAGCTGTCCTTCTGCGATACAACTGAGCGTAGCTTGCTTCCCTTTCTGACGGAGGTCTCCGTTTATGCCATGCTTCACTACCGGCACACCAAACATCCTACTTGCTGTCTCACAGTAGATATCGCCACCAGATGCGAATACATCCAATACCCACTGCTCTCCTGCGAGCCATGCGAGGACTCTAGCTTCGATTGCAGAAAAGTCACTCACGATAAACTTATATCCAGGAGCGGGTATAAATGCTGTGCGTACACATTGAGCGAGCACCTCAGGTATGGAATCATAGAGGATAGATAAAGCTTCGTAATTACCTTGTTTCACTAAGGCACGAGCACTATCAAGGTCAGGAAGGCTATTTCTAAACAAATTCTGAAGCTGAACAATAGCTCCACTATTAGAAACAACCCTTCCATTTGCTGTGAACCGATTCTTCGGTCCCGCGTTGAGGATGTCATAGGTTTTCAACTTTGTTCCTCCTTCTCGAATCGATGCGGCTCTGGATATAAGCCTCATATCTCTCAGGGTCCTTTCTCAACTCTGCCCACCAATTCTTAAGTCCTCGACTAGATGCTCTACCCTGCTTTTCTTTATCAATTGAAGCTCTTGCTTTTGCGGTTATCTCACGGCGTTCTTCAGCTGTCTTTGTTGCCATGTAAGCTATATGAGAAGAGGAGATCTTCCCAAATATTTCTGCACGCTCTTCATCAGATCTGTTTGCCCAGATTTCGGTTACATAGCCGGACTTTACCTCATTCAACCTATATTTATGCATGAGACGCTCTTTAAGTGGGCGCGGGTCGATCTTGTCCTGCCAGGCATTTACCACTCCATTTGCCTTATTGGCGATTCGGATAGCGCGACGTGAAAGTCTATACGCCTCTTTTGCATTTGCCTGACGCCACTCTTTGTTTTTTGCTACAAGATTCTCATAATCTGTCCAGTCACGTGCTTTTTTAGTGTCTGATAGTTTCTTAAGATATGCAGCTTTCTTTTCCGGGTCTGCATTCATTCTCTCCCAGAAGATACGACCACCTTCTGATGCATCATTAACACCACCTGAAGAGAGATTGTAAAGACTCTCCTTAGGAGTATTCGCTATCGTTTTTTCCTCTATCATTTGAGCTACGTCACGGCTACCCACTTCTCTTAAAGTTTCAAGTGTGAAAGCATCCTCTCCATACTGTCGAATGGCATTATAGAAGGGATGCTCTTTAGCCTCCCCAGCTCTGGCACGTTTCACGTGATTGCGCCACCGCTCCTGAACCTTCATGCCGGTCCACCCGATGTATTGACGATCGTCGGGTCCCGTCACTCTATATACTTTGTATTTCCTCTCCATATTTTTATTCCCTTTTCTTTTGCTTCACCTAAAGGAATCTTCTCATCCTCAGATATGAAAACTTTATGCTCTGCAGTTGCTGTTATTCCGTCCCAGGTGATGACATCCTTTTCACCGCTGTATACAACACCGTCGTGGTGAACCCACTCATTGCCGTCATAGACAAGATCAGAGAGAAGAACGTCTTCTATAGGTTTTTCAAGGATCTTCCCTTCCTCCGTCTTCACGAGAATGGGGGTCCCTTCTGCGAGGCAGAACCTACCCGACCTGTTTGCTCCATAAAAACGGAACATTCCGCGACAGCGTCCATCAGAGCATGCGGCGGTATCCATAGCCTGGTATTTCTTTACAGCTGACATGGCAAGCTGCTGACGAAGAAGAAGTACTGACTTCATCGGTTCCGGAATTCCCTCGAGTTCTGCAGCGAGCTCCTTCTTTCCCAGGGAATCCAGCTCCACTCCATTCTCCTTCAACCACATCTGCATCTGGACGACGGATTGAGGGTTGGCAAGTCCGGTTATGGAATGCATCTCGTCTTTAAGATGAGATTTGGAGACTGTGTCCAGTCTTATGGCACTCTCGACCATGGGAATGTCGATAAGGATGCCCCTGTCATTTATAGTCTGATCCATCCAGTATTCCTGCCAGACCTTTTCCGGCACCGGATGTGCAGAGAGCTTGGAAGCAATGGAAAGTTCTACTTCTACATCACGCTTGTTATAAGATTTGAACAGTTCCCACTTTTCAGGGTCATGACAAGGGAGATTTCTGGTAGTATAGCCGTTCTTGGATGTAGGGCGATAAGGTTTGCAGAAATATGTTATTAAGGATTTCCCCTCTTCCATCTTCTGCTCGTCGAGCTGAAGAGCACTTCCGGCTCCCTTGAGGTTCATCGGAAATCCCATATAGCCCGCCCAGACCATATCACAGCGCCAGCCACGAGGGTCGAGGTAGACGTTTCGTTCTAAAAGCCCCTTATCCCAGAGATATCTTGAAAGACAAACCCTCTCGAACTGAGCATTGAACGCCCACTTTGTGATGGTGTTGTCCAACAATGCGGTGATAATCTCCTGAGGAAGTTCCTCGCCCATTTTAAGGTCGTAGACGACAACATCGTTGTCATCCACGGCTACACCAAAGAGCAATATTTCAAAAGACGGGTCTTCCGCATAGCGATAAACGCCGGTCTTCGGAAGATCCGCCTCTGAATATGTCTCGATATCAATATGAAGTTCCTTCAATCAAATACCTCCGTCGTTAATTGCTTTCCAGCGGGAGTTCTCCATACTGGCAACTTCCCAGCCGATACCTTCAAGAGCTGTAGCTCTGTCGTAGCTTTCCACATCCTGAGAGAAGCGGGTTACTGCGTTGGAAAGACCGTACAAGGAAAGATCTCCTCCCTCGATGAGGTACTTGAGTACTCCATCCTGTTCAGGAAGCGACAAGCCGTACTCCTTTCCGGTAAGCTCGATAACGTCTTGTACACGACCAGTAATCCTCTTCGTTGCCGCACCTTCCAGCGTTGCAATAATCGCCTCCTGCTTTGCTTCATCAAAAGCGGCAGAAGCAATATCCCTGAGTTTGAGAAGGAACGCCTTGTCTTCTGCTTCCTGGGTTTCCTCGGTGTAGATATCAAAGCCGTCATCAAGGCCTTTGGCTGCGCGACCTACGTGAGTCTTGCGCTCTCCGAGGGAGTTCACGATAAGTCCGTTGGTGCACCTGAGGGTATAAACCAGCGGCTGTATGGAGACAGCTCCGAGGCCTACCTCACTATTGGAAACAACGACACCGAACTGGACTACGTCGCCTACACATACGGCTTCCCTGCTGGCATCAACGACCTTGATAAAGAGGCGCTGAGATGTAACTTCACAGCTCATCACCTGCATACCGGTAAAGAGTGGAAGAACGGCAGAGGCAACTTCCAGATTGTCAATACGACGATAGCGGTCGGACAAGAAGGCCCTCGCGTTTCCATCCAGCGACCTGATCATGTAGCTTGCGTCTCTTGAGCTGAGCCAGCTGTTTACGTTGGATGCCAACAGCTCCGGCTTCTCCTTCATCATGAGGTCGTAGTACTTTGCGGGGATGGAGAGAGCAGAACCCAACTGTCTGTGGAAGAGGTCCGTTGTTGAGAATTCATTAGTTCCCATCCTGAGCGTTCTTCCGTCATCCTCAAGCCTCAATGCGCTTGCCGGGCTGATGTAATCTCTCTTTGCTTCTCTCTGGCGCTGAAGTTCCACCAGTACGTCTTTTAATTCTCTTCCTGTTTTCATATGTGATAATTCCTTTCAATAAGATTCTTGATTGCGGCAATTAAAGAGGCCGCTCTCTTTCTGTTTATGGGCTTTGTCTGTACTACGCGGTCCACCTTGAATACGAGGTCATCAAGGGCCTCGAATACGTCGTTATAGTGGTCCTGAAGTTTCCGTGTCTTCTCGTCATCCGGTAAACTCTCCCACGGGTCTCCGTCTGTGAAGTATTCCTCCAGAAACTCTCGTACATCCGTGCCCAGGTATTCCTCTACTGTGTCCAAGACATCAAACACATTCAGAGGAGCGATGGTTGTCCCATCTAGAAGTTCTAAAGTCATCTTTTCCCCCATAAAGGAAAAGGGGGAAGATTGCTCCTCCCCCTTTCAAAAGACTCAGCTGAGGAAGTCCTCTTCCCCATCGTCAAAGTCGTCCTCTGCTCTCATGCGTCCGCCAAGAGGCTCGCCGTCTCTGATCTTCTGGAGGTTGTTCAGCGAGCACGCGATACCCTTGTTGCCCGAGCTGTTGAAAGCGTAGAAAGAAATCGACGCGCGTCCATAGACTCCGCTGTAGACTTCCTTTCTTTCGAGGATGGGCTGTCTGTCAGCGTCCACGATACCGGGAGCATTCTGGTTGTTAGCATTGATGAAGTACGCTCCGGCATATGCTTCGTCCTCGGGTCTCTCGAGGTCCCCGTCGCGAAGAGGAGTCTTGATTGCTTCAAGAGCAGGTACGGTTCTTCCGTTTCCCTTGAGCTTGGATGCTCCCTCCTCGTAGGCAGCCTGAATTGCCGCCTTGATTCTATCAACGCAGGGATCATCCTTCTTGATGATGAGAGAAACACTGAACTTCGGTGTTCCACCATTGACAGCCTTGGGTTCCCAGACATTGGCATAAGACCATCTTGTGTTGGGACCAGTAATTACTTTCGTGGGGTTAGTTAATTTTGCCATATTTTTCTTCTCCTATAAAATCTAAGTTGGCAGTATCTAAGGGCGGTCTCTTATCATCCGCCCTCACCAGGGTTGGCTTGCCGGTAGGCTTAACAACTAAGCTTCCGAGAAGCTCCTGGAATTTCTTCTTGCCCATCATTTTTTCCATATCAGTAAGGGGCAAGAGCTTCTTCTGATATGGGTCTATTCCTGCGTCCTCGACGATTTTTGCAACTGCATCCTCATCCGAGAACTTCCTGATGCTACGGCCTTCCACGACCTTCCAGTCATCCCATGGGTAACCTGCCAGAGCACGCTGAAGAGCGTAATCTTTTATGTCGTTCGCCCAGCTGACGAGGTCGTCGACTTTGGAAAGAATGACGTTTATCTCGTCGTCTTCCAGAGTGTTTGGCCTTGCGAAGTCGTACCGAGCTAGGGAGAGATTCTCTTCTGCTCTCTTCCTACAAACTGTTTTCGCTCTACAGAACTTGCACCAAGGTCCGCTTGCAAAGTCGCCTTCACCGTGGAGAGCCATCTCTGCAGCGGGCCTGAGTACGTTCTCACCCCAGGAAAGGAGCGAGGCCGTATCCAGCGTCCACCTTGAGAAGTTGCTGATACGAGGCTGATAGATAACAAGGGTGATTTTGTTGATATCATACAGCGGCGAGAAAGCCGTGTAGGCTCCCAAGGCATAGCACTTAAGCTGTGAGTTCTCCTCAGCGGAGACCTCAACCCCCTTGCCGTACTTAAAGTCCACGATGTACATCTCACCGTTCCCGATAAGAAGAGCATCCGTGGTACCGAAAGCACCGTCCGCGTAATCCTCAATGGAGACTCTCTGCTCAACGGAGATGAACGCGTCGGGGCATTCCTTTTTCAGACCGTCGTAGAGCTCAAGAACCATATCTCTATACCCCTCAGCGCATTCCTGCATTTCGGGGGAATAATACGTCAGCCCCTTTGTCGGGTCTTCAGTTGGTAGCCCCACTTCCTTCTTCAGGAGGTACTCACACAATGAATGTGCGTCTGTCCCTTCTCTGCTGTAATCAGAACCACTATCCTCCGGCCCGACTTCTTCTCCCAGAAGGAGCGAAGGCGGACAGCGGATAAATCTCTCTGCCGCTGACGGCGAGAAGCGTGCATGTGTATCAGGCATTCTGAAGCTCCTTTGCAGCGGAAAGAAGAGACTGGTAATCCTCCGCTTTCACCTCTGACAA
>CAVFVX010000069.1:0-12929 GCA_963626075.1 Acutalibacteraceae bacterium | reverse complement strand
CTTTATAGTGAGAAGATTCTTAAATGGGTAGAAACTATAATCGATATAGATTTACAGTAGTTGTGAACCACTCGGCAATTGAAGTTGCCGAGAATTCCCACTTTATATCTTAAATATTGTTTTCTGAAAAATCAGACCTCCTTTCCGGAGGTCTCGATTGTGGTTGTCCTTTTTCAGACTGGAGCGAACTGGCTGTTGTAGAGAGTGTAGTAGAAGCCTTTCTTCTCCATGAGGGAGTCGTGGGTTCCCGTCTCGATGATTTTTCCGCTGTTCATCACGAGGATTACGGAGGCGTTCTTTATCGTCGAGAGACGGTGGGCTACCACGAAGCTCGTGCGGCCTTCCATGAGCGTGTCGAATGCGTTCTGGACGAGAAGTTCGGTTCTTGTGTCGATTGAGGATGTGGCCTCGTCGAGAATGAGCATCGGGGGATGCGTGAGCATAACGCGGGCGATGCACAGAAGCTGCTTCTGACCTTCCGAGAGGCTGTGTTCGTTAAGGACGGTATCGAGTCCGTCGGGAAGGGCTGCGATGAAATCGTCGCAGTGTGCCTTTCTCACAGCCTCGGCTATTTCCTCGTCTGTGGCATCTGGCTTACCGAATGTGATGTTGTCTCTTACCGTCCCGTTCTTTATCCAGGTCTCCTGGAGGACCATGCCGTAGGAAGCGCGGAGACTGTGACGTGTGAGGCACTGTATATCTTTTCCGTCGACCTTTATCGAGCCGCTGTCTGTATCGTAGAAGCGCATGAGGAGGTTGATGAGTGTTGTCTTGCCGCAGCCTGTGGGGCCGACGATTGCAACTCTTGTGCCCTTCGGGGCATGGAGGTTGAAGTTCTCGATGAGCGACTTCGACTTGTCGTAGGAGAATGCGACGTTCTCGATTCTGACATCACCTTCGGCGTCGGTAAGTATTTCCTTTCCGTCGGGGCTTTCCTCCTTCTCCGAGATAAGGTCAAAGACACGCGAAGCACAGGCAAACGAATTCTGGAGTTCGGTTATTACCGAGCTGATGTCGTTGAACGGCTTCATGTACTGGTTTGCGTAGCTCAGCATCACTGAGAGTCCTCCGACGGTGAGAGCTCCCTTCGGAATGAGGATTATTCCCACGAGTGCCACGACAGCGTAGATTATGTTGTTGACGAATCTCGTGGACGGGTTTGCAAGAGAGGAGTAGAAGATTGCCTTGCGGCTTGCCTCGGCAAGTGTGTCGTTGAGAGAAGTGAATCTTTCCTCGGCCTTCTTCTCGTACCCGTAACCCTTGACGACCTTCAGGCCTCCGATCATCTCGTCGATGAGTGCCGTCTCGTCCCCGCGTGCTGTGCTCTGAGCACGGAAGAGATTGAAGGAACGCGAGGAAATGAATGAGGAAACGAGAAAGCTGAGAGGCGTCAGAAGAATGACGATGAGGCTTATCCAGATGTTCTTCGTAATCATCAGGTAGATGGTGGCTATTATCGTGACGACACCGCTGAAGAGCTGCGTGAAGCCGAGTAACAGACCGTCCGAGAGAACGTCGGTGTCGGTTATGACCCTGCTTACGATGTCTCCGGATGTATGCGCATCGAGGTACGAGAGAGGGAGTTTCTGCAGATGCTCTATCATGTCGTTTCTGATGTCCTTCACGACGGAGTATGTGATGCGGTTGTTGATGAGGTTCATCACGTACACGAAGAGGGCACTTGTTCCGACACAGACGAGAACCTTTACAAGGTACACGCCGAGAGCAGTGTAGTTGACGTCTCCCTTTCCGACGAGCTGGTCTATCGCATCGCCGAAGAAGAGGGGAACCCAGAGCTGGAGGATTACGCTCGAGAAGGCAAGGAGCAGACTCAGAAGGAGAAGAATGCTGTGCTTCCTGAGGTACTTCATGAGTGATTTCACTGTTGACGAATACTTTGAACCTTTCATGCCTTCACCTCCTTTCTTTCCTCGGGAAACTGCGAGTAGTAGATGTCCTGATAGATTTCATTGCTTTCCATCAGCTCCTCGTGCGTTCCCTTTCCGACAAGCTCTCCTCTGTCGAGTACGAGTATTTCGTCGGCGTTCCGCACACTCGATATCCGCTGCGACACTATGAACACAGTCCTGTCCCGGAGAGTCTTCACGGCCTTCCTCAGCTCTGCGTCTGTCTTGAAGTCGAGAGCCGAGGAGGAGTCGTCGAGAATGAGTATTCCGCCTCCCTTCACGAGGGCGCGGGCGATGGTGAGACGCTGTTTCTGTCCCCCCGAGAAGTTGCGGCCGTTCTGTTCGACTGTGGCGTCGAGGCCTCCCTTCTTCTCCACGATTTCCCAGGCCTGGGCCTTTACGAGGGCATCCTTTATTTCATCTTCCGTCGCCGTCTCGTTGCCGAATAGCATGTTGGAGCGTATCGTACCGCTGAAGAGCTGCGCCTTCTGCGGAACGACGGATACCAGCGAGGAGATTGTTTCCTTCGTGTAGAGCGAGACATCGTTTCCGTTGACTCGGACTGAGCCGTCGGTGACATCATAGTAGCGGGGGATGAGGTTGATGAGCGTTGTCTTTCCGCTTCCAGTTCCTCCGATTATTCCGATTGTCTGACCATTCTTCGCTTCGAAGGTTATGCCTTGAATCGAGCTCTTCGCCGCATCGGGGTAGGTGAAGGAAACGTCTCTGAATTCGACTGCGGTGTCCTTGTCCGTCACTGCGGGGTCGGATGAGGGATAGCTCATCCCTTCGGGAGTGTTCATTATGACTCCGACTCTCTTATAGCAGGCGAGGGCCTTGTTTATCGTGATGATGAGGGAGGCAAGCTTTATGAGCTCCACGATTATCTGGAGCATGTAGTTGTAGAGGGCGACGACCTCTCCCTGCTGGAGTGTCCCGAGTTCCACTTCGATGGCACTGTTTCTGATGAGGATGACGGTTGCAATGTTTATGAGAACATAGGTCACGGGATTCAGAAGCGACGAGATTCTTCCCACGAAGAGGTTGAGGCGTGTGAGTACGCTGTTGCTCTCCCTGAATTCCTCCGTGCTCTTCTTCTCCCTGTTGAAGGCTCTGATGACCCTCACGCCCGTGAGATTCTCCCGCGTTTCGGAGGTTACGGCGTCGAGTGCGCTCTGGCTCTTCGAGAAGAGGGGAATCGAGAGCTTCATTATGAGGAAGGTCACGGCAAGGAGGACGGGAATCGAGATGACGAACACAAGGGCTGCCTTTACGTTAATCGTGAAGGCGGCAATGGCTGCTCCGAATACGATGAAGGGGCTCCTGAGTAGAAGTCTCAGACTCATGTTGAGTCCCGTCTGAACCTGGTTGACGTCTGCAGTGAGACGCGTAATGAGGGTGCTCCCTCCGATTCTGTCGAGAGTGGAGAAGGAGAGCCTCTCAATGTGTGTGAAGAGTTCCTTCCTCAGTGTTGTCGCATATCCGACGGATGCCTTTGCGGCGAAGTACTGCGCGACAATCGAACACGAGAAGCCGAGTGCGGCCATAAAGAGGAGAATGACGAAATACATCGTTATTCTCCCTTTCTCCTGAGCGGGGGTGTCGATCATCGCTGCGACGACGAGGGGAACGAGGAGGTCGAAGAAGGCCTCGAGAAGCTTGAAGAGAGGTGCGATTACGGCCTCTTTTCTGTAGGGTTTGAGATAGGAAGCAAGACTTTTCTTTTTCATACTGAAACAATCCTCCCCGCAGGGAGGACCGTGTGTATGTTAGCAGTTTTTATCTATTGAGGATAGCCATGAACTCCTCGCCCGTGATTGTCTCCTTTTCAAGGAGGTACTCACTGAGCTCGTGGAGCTTTTCCTCGTTCCGGGTGAGGATGTCCGTCGCCTTCTTTCTTGCGTCAGCGATTATTCTCACGACCTCGCTGTCGACTTCCTCGCTGCTCTTCGAGGAGCACATGAGGGAGGTGTCTCCGCCGAGGTACTGGTTGTTCACCGTCTCGAGGGCGACCATTCCGAACTCGGGGGACATGCCGTAGCGTGTGACCATGCTCCGTGCAAGCTTCGTTGCCTGCTCGATGTCGTTCGAGGCTCCTGTCGTGATGGAGTGGAACACAAGTTCCTCGGCTGCCTGACCACCCGTGAGGGTTGCGATCTTGTTGAGGATCTCCTCCTTGCTCATGAGGTTCTTGTCGCCTTCATCCACCTGCATAGTGTAGCCGAGGGCTCCGCTTGTGCGGGGGATTATCGTAATCTTCGTCACGGGAGCGGAATTGTTCTGCTTTGCGGCAACGAGTGCGTGTCCTATTTCGTGGAAGGCGACGATTCTCTTCTCCTTTTCGCTGAGTACCGCGTTCTTTCTCTTGTAGCCCGCGATGACGACTTCGACACTCTCCTCGAGGTCTTCCTGCGTCACTGTGTCCCTGCCGTTTCTGACGGCCCGGAGGGCTGCCTCGTTTATGATGTTTGCAAGCTCTGCGCCGCTGGCACCGCTTGTGGCACGTGCAATCTGTTCGTAGTCGATGTCCTCGGCCATCTTCACGTCCTTTGCATGTACCTTGAGGATGGCGACTCTTCCCTGGAGGTCGGGGAGATTGACCGGGATTCGCCTGTCGAATCTGCCGGGCCTGAGGAGTGCGGGATCAAGGGAATCGGGGCGGTTTGTTGCGGCAAGTATTACGACACCCTTGTTGGCATCGAAGCCGTCCATTTCAGTCAGGAGCTGGTTGAGAGTCTGCTCTCTTTCGTCGTTGCCGCCGTATGCTCCGCCGTCTCTCTTCTTGCCGATTGTATCTATCTCGTCGATGAAGACGATGCAGGGAGCCTTCTCGGAAGCCTGCTTGAAGAGGTCTCTGACCTTGCTTGCTCCCATGCCGACGAACATTTCGACGAACTCGGAGCCGGAAATCGAGAAGAAGGGTACCTTCGCTTCTCCCGCAACTGCACGTGCGAGGAGCGTCTTACCCGTTCCGGGAGGGCCTACGAGGAGGGCACCCTTGGGGAGCTTTGCGCCTATCTTCGAATACTTGTCATTGTTGTGGAGGTAGTTCACGATTTCCTCGAGTGCCTCCTTCGCTTCGTCCTCACCCTGGACATCTGCGAACGTGACGCCCGTTTCGTTCTCCGCATAGATTTTGGCATTGCTCTTACCGAAGCTCATTGCGTTCATGCCGCCTCTCTTGGAAACGATGGCGAAGATGAGCCGTCCGAGGAACGAGAAGATCAGAATCGGGAGAATCCAGGAAATGAGGAATGTCGAAATCGGGGAGGATTCCGGCTCTATGTATGTCGAGAAGGAAACGCCCGCATCGCTGAGTCTGTTTATAAGATCGTCATCGGGGAATACCGCAGTCTGACAGGTCACCGTCTTTCCGTCCCTTTCGGCGGAGAAGACTATGTAGTCGTCGGAGAGCACGACCTGCTTTACCTCTCCGTTCCCGACCATCTTTATGAAGTCGGAGTACTGTACCTCTTCGACTGTACTTGTCGTTATCTTCGGGAATACGAATGCATTGAGAAGCATTATGACGAGAAAGACCAGAACCGCATAGTAGATTACCGGTCTGTTGTTCTTCTTGGGGTTGTTTTCCTGTTCCATAAGTTACCTCAGAATAAAGATAACAGCAGAAGCGTAAGTCGTGTACAGGAAAAAGAGGAAGAACAACAAAACTACGAAGTTGGTCCGAAATGACACACACTGTCCGGTTTTGCAATATCGAAGAGCACCATCTTCTTCTCGTTTCTGAGGATGTACGGGTACTCATCGTCTCCGCTCTTCTCGACGAAGGGCATGTAGTCTTCCGTATTCTTTCCGGGGTACGAGACTCTGATGAACTCCTCGGCTTCCTCGAGTGAGAGAAGGGGCTGGGGAAAGGAGAGGGTGAAGCTCTCGGATGTGACAATGTACCCGCTTTCTCTGAGTTCGTCCTCTGTCTCCTCTCTCGGTGTCGTCTCCCTGAGTACGAGGTCCTCCCTCTGCCCGCGGTGGAGGCTGAAGGTGTAGACGACGTGATTCTTCGCGAGAGCAAGCAGGGGAGGAAGATTCTCTCTTTTGTCGAGATGGCCGAAGCATATGCAGACGACGGCATCCGCCTTCTCGTGCCAGTCCTTCCAGTCGGAGATGTAGTAGATGTCGCTTTTCTCTCTCCTTCTTGCGCACTCTATTGCGTTTTCGTCGATGTCGACGGCCTTTACCGGGTGGTGTTCTCCGAGAATGGGGGCGATGCGCCCGAGTCCGCAGCCGAGTTCGAGTACGCTTCTGTCGCAGGAAAGGTGCTTTTCAATGATTCCTGCAAGCTTTCTGTGGTAGTCGCATCTTTCGGAAGCTCTCTCGTACCACATTATCTTCCTTTCCGTCCACCAGCTCATATGTATTCTCCGAAGAGCTTTCTGAAGATATCTTCCGCGTAGTCGTCTGTCTTCTTCTCGAGTTCCCTGAAGAGTGCGATGATTTTCCTCGCGTCATCCGTGAGATTCGATTTTCCTCCGCCTGCGCCTCCCGTTGTCCTTTCGACGAGAGGGCGCTGCCATCCTTCTTCGCTTCTGTGGATTATCTTCCAGGCCTTCGAGTAGCTGAGGTCCATCGAGGAGGCGGCCTTTCTCACCGAGCCGTATTCGTCTATTCTCTCAAGAAGCTCCGCACCTCCCGGACCGAAGAACCAGTTTCCGTCTTTTCCGACTCTTACCTTCACGTTCGATTTCACTTTTCTATCTCCTGAATGATATTTCCTTCACGCATTCTTCGATTCTCTTCTCCTCTTCGGGAGAGAAGGGAGCGTAGTTCTTCAGCACTCCGAGGTTCTCCCTGAGCTGTTCCGGGGTCCTTGCGCCGACTATCGCACTCGTCATTCCCTCTCTCTCGAGAACCCAGTTGAGTGCCATCTGGGAGAGCTTCTGTCCTCTCCCGGAGGCGAGAGCGTTGAGATTGTTGAGAGTTTTCACGACTTCCGGGGTTATGTCGTCTCTCCTGAGAAATCCGTTTGCGGCGGCCCTGCTGTCTTCCGGAATGATTCCGGAGAGGTATTTATCCGTGAGGCGTCCCTGGCTCAGCGGAGAGAATGCGATGACTCCGATTCCTTCTGTTTTCAGGCGGGGAAACAGAGTTCCGTCCCTGTCGCCGCGCCTGTTGAGAACGGAGTAGGAGACCTGGTCGAGAATCGGGTGGATTCTGTAGTCCTCCCGGAGTATTCTCTCCATCTCGAAGATTTCCTCACCGTAGTTCGAAAGTGCGACGTAGAGCGCCTTTCCCGAGCGGATGATGTCCGAGAGCGCCGACGCAGTCTCCTCGAGAGGCGTCGAAGGATCGGGACGGTGGTGATAGAAGATGTCGACGTAGTCCAGTCCCAGCCGTTTCAATGACTGGTCGAGGGATGCCGTCAGGTACTTCCTGCTTCCTCCGTCACCGAAGGGGCCCGGCCACATCTCGTAGCCCGCCTTCGTGGAGACGACGATTTCATCGCGGAAGCCGGAGAGCGTCGTCCTCAGTATTTCTCCGAATCTCTCCTCGGCGCTCCCCGCGGGAGGACCGTAGTTGTTCGCAAGGTCGAAGGAGTTTATTCCGCTGTCGAATGCGGTCTTTACGATTTCCTCTGTGGTCCTTCTGTCGCTTCCGGCGCCGAAGTTGTGCCAGAGACCGAGGGAGAGGGAGGATATCTTAAGACCGGATTTTCCGCACGGTCTGTACTGCATTGAGTCGTATCTGGAGGGGGAGGGTGTGTACATACCTCAATCTTACACTCTCCCTTCTTCCTTCTGCAAAGAAAAAAAAGGAGAAGTACTGCGGAAAACCGTTATATTTTCCGGAATAATTCGTTTGTTCAACTTTTCCTTCTGTGTTATTCTCACTTCTGTCGGAGTTCTGGATGAAAAGGAAACACTCGGTATTTTTTCCAATGATAATCGTCGCCGTTCTGGTGTTTCTCGTCTCGTTCAACATCGGACGCTACAAGGTGAATCCGATTACCGCGTGCAGGATTCTCATCAGTAAGGCCGTCGAACTCGTGACGGGCGGACGTTACGCCCTTGAAAAGACGTGGACTGATGCGGAGGCCGTCGTTGTCATCAACATACGCTTTCCCCGAATCGTCGCGGCCTTCATGATAGGAGCCGCTCTCTCGCTCTCGGGGGCAAGCTACCAGGCTATATTCCGCAATCCGATGGTATCTCCGGATTTACTGGGGGCATCGTCGGGAGCCGGGTTCGGTGCGGCAATCGCGCTCTTCCTCGGGGGCAGCTATTTCACGGTGACGCTCTCGTCGTTCCTCTTCGGTCTCAGTGCGGTATTCCTCGCGATTTTAATATCGCGCCTGAGTCCCATAAGTCAGACACTCGCCTTCGTCCTTGCGGGCGTGATGGTGAGTTCGCTCTATTCCTCCGCCACATCATTCATCAAGCTCATTGCAGATACCGACAGTACGCTCCCCGCAATCACCTACTGGCTGATGGGGTCGTTATCCTCGATAAAGATGAAGGACCTTCAGTTCGCGTTCATTCCCATTCTCATCGGGGCGGTACCGATCTTCCTTCTGAGGTGGAGGATAAACCTTCTCTCCCTCACGGACTCCGAGGCAAGGAGCATGGGCGTCAACACATCCCGCCTGAGAATCGTCGTCATCCTCTGTTCGACTCTGATGACTGCAGCTTCTGTCTCCATCAGCGGCATGATAGGCTGGGTGGGCCTCGTGATTCCCCATTTCTCGCGTCTCATCATCGGAAACGACAACCGACGCGTACTTCCGTCGACCCTTCTTCTCGGAGGAACGTTCCTCCTTTTCGTCGATAACCTCGCAAGAATCATAACGACAAGCGAATTGCCCCTGGGAATACTCACCTCCTTCATCGGAGCTCCGGTCTTCCTTTATCTCATAATCACGGGAGGCAGGGAAAATGAAGCTTGAGGTGTCGGGAATATCATTCACATACGGAGAGAAGGATGTTCTCGACGATGTCTCGTTCACGGCAGGCGACGGTGAAGTCATCGCGCTCCTCGGCCCCAACGGAGTGGGTAAGTCCACGCTCTTCAAGTGCATACTGGGCTTCCTCAGGCCGCAGACGGGAAGCATCACGGTCGACGGATGGAAGATAGCCGAACTCTCGGACAGGGAGAGGGCAAGGTACCTTGCATATATTCCCCAGTCCTTCGCTGCGGTCTTCAACCACACCGTACTCGACACCGTCATGATGGGAAGTGCATCGAGACTTTCAGTCTTCGATGTCCCGGGAGAGGACGACAGGAAGAAGGCACTCTCGCTTCTTGATGCGATGGGAATAGCAGGGCTCGCGGAGAGGGGTACGAAGAAGATAAGCGGGGGAGAGAGGCAGCTGATGCTTCTTGCGCGCTCTCTGATGCAGGAGGCGAGAATCCTCATCATGGATGAGCCTACGGCATCCCTGGACTTTGCGAACAGCCACCGCGTCATGAGGAAGATAATAGAACTCTCCGCCGAGGGTTATACCGTGATCTTCTCGACGCATTCCCCGTCCCTTGCCGCACTCTACTCGACGTCCATAATCGCCCTCAGAGACGGCCGGATACTTAAGAAGGGCAGCGTTGACGAAATCATGACTTCCGAACTTCTTTCCTCCCTCTACTCCTTTCCCATAAACACCGCATCGGTCAGTATCGAGGGAGAGGAACACTTCGTCTGCGTTCCGAAGAGGGAGAAGTGATGGACAGGGTTGACTCCGCGGGCTGCATCTGCTTCAACGGTGACAGGGTTCTTCTCATCAGGTACTTTTCTCACTATTCCTTTCCCAAAGGCCATATCGAGAACGATGAGACAAGAGAGGATGCCGCGCTGCGGGAGACGGAAGAGGAGACGGGAATAAAGGCGCTTGTTGTCGCTTCTCCAGTCATCGTTCCCTCGCAGAGACCGGGTGACGAGAGAAAGGTCTACTTCTTTCCGTCAGTCTATGTCTCGGGAGAGCCTCAGCCCCAGAAGGGCGAGACAGATGAGGCGCTGTGGGTTGAAACAGACAAGGCTTATTCCCTTCTGTCATTCGACGCCGACAGGAAGGCACTTGAAAGGGCCGCTGAACTCCTCAGGAATAGTCGGGGTCGATGTTGAACGAGACGCTGTAGTCGGGGAAGATCAGCTCCAGGAGTCCCGTGAGGTTCTTTCTGAACTTCTCCCAGTCCTTCAGGGCGAACGACACGACGACATCGAACTCTATCCTCTTCTCCTCGAAGTGGACGTGGAAGCCGTGGATGCCTATGACGTATTCCGAGGACATCTGTATGCACCTGAGGGTCTTCTCCATCATCTCCCTAACTCTTTCGTCGTCCTGGTTCTCCGCATTCATGCCGAAGGTGAATATCGTTCCGGTCTTCTCCAGAAGTTCCTTCTTAGCCTTCTCCATGGCCTCGTACACCTCTTCAGCCGTAGCTTCGAACGGGACTTCGACGTCGATGGTGCCGACGCTGGATTCGGGACCGTAGCTGTGTATCCGGATATCATAACCGCCGCGGAGAGGAGGGTAGCATTTGATGATGTCCCTTATCTTCTGCACCTCCTCCTTCGACGGACGCTTACCGAGAATCGTATCGGAAATACTGAGTACCGACGATACTCCCGTCCACATTATGAAGAGCGACACCACGATTCCCGCGGGAGCATCGAGCGAGAAGGGAAGAAGAGGCGAGAGAACGGAGGAAAGAATCGTCACCGTCGTCACGAGGGCATCGGAGAGAGAATCAAGGGATGAGGCTTTCAGTGCGGCACTCTGGGTTCTTCTTCCCTCTTTTCTGTAGAATGCCCAGAGTATGAGTTTGACGACTACGGAGAGAGACATGATTACGATGACAAGCGGAGTCATCACGACGGCAGACGGAGTTCCGACTGCCTCCATGCTCGTCTTGAGGAACGAGAAGCCCGTGAGGATTACGAGAATCGAGACAAGGAGTGCGGAGAGGTATTCGATTCTCCCGTAGCCCATGGGGTGGGCCTTCGTGGGCCTTTTCTTCGACACCCTGTAACCTATCAGGGTCACTATTGACGATACGCTGTCCGAGAGGTTGTTGACGCCGTCGGAGAGAATGGCTATGGAATGCGTGAAAAGGCCTGCGGCAATCTTCACGCCGCCGAGGAGGAGATTCGTGCCCGTTCCTATGTCCCCCGCTTTTCTTATGTAATACGACCTTGCTCTCTCTTTCTGCATGCGGCAATTCTATGACCAAAGGGACGAAAAAGCAAGAACGTAAAGATAAAGTTATTCAATCCAAAGAGTTAGTTAACTCAAACAAACTGTTGTCTCTCTTTCCTTTTTTCACACAATCTTGACACACAAAGAAGAAGGAAAGCTGTAGAATGCTTCCATGTCGAAAAAAATACCGGGAGGAGTAAGACTTGTTCTGCGCATTGCGCTGACTGCGCTTTCAGCATTCATCGCGTCTCTTGCCTTCCCCGGAAAATACATAGAGAACGGGCTTCCGTTCCTCGCATTCTTCTATCTTGTTCCTGTCTTCTGGATTACGTACACGTCGTCCTACAGAACAGTATGGTTCTACGGCCTCGAGTACGGATTCCTCTTCTACTACTTCTACAACTACTGGCTTGAAACCTTCCATCCGCTGGCTATCCTCATTGCTCCCGTCCTCGAATGCATACAGTATGCCGTTCTCTTTACCGTCATGAGGGCGTCCGGGAATCTCTTCAGAAAGCACTATGCCCTCGGTGCCTGGCTCTTCTACAACGCCTATCTCTACCTCACTCAGCAGGGTTTCCTCGCATACCCCTACGGCAACCTCACGAGTGCAGTATATGAATACACTTCGCTCATCCAGATAGTGAGCATCACGGGAATATGGGGACTCGGTGCGGTGATGACGCTTCCCCAGGCCCTCGCGGCGGACTGCATCACAGATTGGAAAAACCGCAGAAAGCGGAATCTTCTTATTGTCGCTGTCATCATTCTTCTTGCTGTATGGATTACCGGGTTCTTCATGAAGACGTACTACGACAACAGGGAGCCGGAGACTACCGTGAAGGTCGCCGCAGTCCAGCACAGCGCAGACACGTGGCAGGGCGGGTATTCCACTTACAAGGCGAATTTCGAGACGCTCGTAAGTCTGACGGAGGAGGCTATGGACGAGAACCCCGACATGGTCGTATGGTCCGAGACCGCCTTCGTCCCGTCGGTAAGCTGGCACCAGACTTACAACGTCAATATAACGACAAGGAAACTTGTCGAGAGATTCGTGGAGTTCGGAAAGAATCTTTCGGTTCCCCTCATTACGGGTAACCCCGAGGGCGTCATAAAGGACAAGGACTTCGATCCCGTACTCGAGAACGGAGAGTGGAACTGGAAGACCTACAATACCGTAATCTGCTTCGCCGACGGGGAAGTGAAGGGTACCTACCGCAAGCAGCATCTCGTTCCGTTCACGGAGTACTTCCCCTACGAAAAGCAGTTCCCGCATCTCTATGCCCTCTTGAAGGCCAATGACTACAAGTGGTGGGAGAAGGGGGATGAGGCCACGGTCTTCGAATACAACGGAATAAGATTCTCGACTCCCATCTGCTTCGAGGATACCTTCGGCTATCTCTCGGCAGAGTTCGTCGGGAACGGCGCCGACATGATCATAAACCTCTCCAACGACTACTGGTCACGCTCCGTACAGGCGGAGAGGCAGCACTTCCAGCTTGCCGTCTTCCGCGCCGTCGAGAACCGACGCCCTCTCCTGAGATCGACGAACAGCGGCATAACGGCACTTGTGCTTCCGTCGGGTGAAATCGTGAACGAGCTCGAGCCCTTCACTCAGAGCTGGGGAATATATGAAATACCGGTCGGACAGAAGGGCGGGCTCACGTTCTACACTCGTCATCCCGACCTCTTCGGTAAGCTCTTCGTCGCTTTCGCCGTTCTCGCTGCAGTCTGCTCGGTAGCGTGCAAAGTACAAGAGAAATCGGAGAAAAGAAGAAAGAGAAGAGAGTACCTTGCGCACATGTTCGAGAATCTCATCGAGTAGAATTTCCCCAAACTCTTTCTCAGAATTTCCCCAAACTCTTTCTCAGAATTTCCC
>CAVFVX010000068.1:0-13029 GCA_963626075.1 Acutalibacteraceae bacterium | reverse complement strand
ACGCTTTCATCTCGGCAATTGAAGTTGCCGAGGATTCCCGCTTTTTGTCCTAAAAATTAAGAAGCATAAACGATAAACGATATTCTTCCCCATTTCGGGTAATGCGTCTCGAACTACCGGTTATACTGCGCATTACAACACCGCCCTTGACCGTCACGTTCTCCTTCAGTCTGCTTTTAGATATGGCCTTCAAAACAATATCCTGACAGACCTTCGCCTCGGCATTCACTCCTGTGTAACCATCTTTTTCCGCTACAAGTACAAGTTCTTCCAGATCAGCCATCATAATACCTCGCTCTGTAACAATTCCATTATTCTTGCGCTTTTCGGAGCCATATAGGCGTAATCCTGTATCCTCTGCATATTAAGTTCGGGAAGAATACGTCTGAACCCGTGGAGAACCTCCTTGTAGTAATCGAACGGAAGCTTTGTCCGGTATCGCAGAAGCTCGATCAGCATGCGTTCCCTGTTGTATATACGGATTCTGAATCCTCTGTAATCGACGTTTTCCGCTCCTTCCTCGAAGAATGGCGACGGAGCGAAATACTGCCTTATGTCGGAGCCGCGGATTTTTGCGGCGTTGCGGTCCGTGCAGAGATCATACGAATCGGGAATCACATCAGTCAGATCATAGAAATAGAAGGCACTGTGCATGGTTATCACAGCATCGGAATACTCAAACGAAAGCACGGCCAGCCGTGGCACAGACCTGACTTCGGAATAGATTCCCTTCCCGACCTTATAGAGCTCGCGGGCATCGACCTTCTTTCCAATCATATAGTCCGACCCGTATTCCTTCAGACAATCCGCTCTGTTTTTCATGTCTCCCGCCTCTTTGAATTTTTCCGCAATTCAAGAACTTTTGCGGATGTTTTTCCAAATACGGCTTCTCTCTTTCCGATGCCCCGGGAATCAGCAGACATCCGAGAAGACACTTACATTCTCAGTGCTTCCCGAGCTTTTCCTTCTCCATTATGAAATCAAGAACATGCAGAGCTGTTCTCTGCAGCTCTCCCTTCGTTATTCCCTCTTCCTTTCCGAGGGTATCGAGCAGAGTGCGACCGACACATGACGAGGGACTGTAGCCGTCGCCTCCGGGCATGAGGACATCGACGTCGGAGCGGACGCGGTAGGCGTCATTCTCAAGAAGCGGAAATTCGGGAGAATGTGCTCTATGCATCCACCAGTCGGTGATGACGAGACCTTTCCATCCCCACTCCTCCCTCAATACCGTATGTACAAGGTCGTAGTTGTAGTGGTTCCAGACTCCGTTGAGACGGTTGTAGCTTGTCATGATTACGAGTGGATGACTCTTTTTGATCATTATCTCGAAGGCTCTGAGATAGATTTCCCTGAGCGCACGCTCGCTGACTCTCGAGTCATTCTCCGTTCTCCAGGCCTCCTGGTTGTTTGCGGCAAAATGCTTCGGCGAGCACGTCACTCCGTTCTCCTGGAGAGCGGAGACTATATCTGCTGCAATCATCCCGGAGAGAAGCGGATCCTCGGAGAAGTATTCGAAGTTGCGGCCGCAGAGAGGATTACGGTGTATGTTCATTCCGGGAGCAAGGAGCACGTCAACTCCCGCCGCCTTCATCTCGTCAGCAAGGAGTGAATACAGCTTTCTCACAAGGCTGTCGTTGAATGTGGATGCAAGCGCCGTACCCGCCGGCAGAAGCGCACTTGTTCTTCTCACTCTGAGCCCCGCGGGACCGTCGGAGACGATTACCGGAGGTATTCCCTTCTTCCTCAGGCTTTCCGTAACTCCCCCGAATGCCCCGCCGTTCCCTTCCGTTCCGAGCGGGGAGTTCATCGCTCCCTCGCCTCTCGAGAGCGCCTCGAGGTCTTCGGTGGAAAGTGTCGCGACAAACTCCGAGAGCGTACATCTCCCGCTTCTCACGTCGTCGAACGTAACCTCCAGCTCTGCGCTTTCCTCAAGTTCTTCGGGAAGAGACGAGAGAATCCTCTCCCTGAGGTTCTCTTTCTCTGTCGGAACGGGTTCGTACACCTTCTTCCCGTTCCGTTCAACGAGACGCATGAAACCGCAGCCGGGCTTCACACCCAGCACGTTCTCTGTTCTCCTGACGACTATGTCTTCATCGAGAACAAGCGAGAAAGTAAGGGTGCAGTCCCTTACCGATGTTCCGGTAAATATCCCATACTCGCCCTTTTCGAGAACGAATGAGTTACGGTTTCCCGTCACACCCGTGTCGTCGTAGGAGGCAAAGTCGTCAAGCCTGAATGAAAGAGTAAGCGTCTCCTCTTCACCCGGAGCGAGATCTTCTGTCTTGCTGTAGGCGGCAAGGACTCTCTCCGGCTTACCGAGCCTTCCGGAGGGAGAGGAAAGATAAACTTCGACTGTCTCCTTACCGCTTCTCTCTCCCGTATTCCGTACCTTAACATCAATGCTTATTTCCCCGCCGCTGCTTCTCCCTTCAGCGGAGAGTGAGAACGATGTGTAACTGAGGCCGTAGCCGAAGGGATAGAGCACATCGCCGGGGGCGAAGGTCTCGTAGTACCTGTAGCCGACATATATGTCCTCGGTGTAGTCGTTGTATTCCCTTCCGCCGAAGGAATGCGCCGACGGCAGTGTCCCGTAAGATACTGGAATAGTATCTGTAAGCTTTCCCGACGGGCTTATTCTTCCAGTGAGTATGTCCGCAAGGGCGTTTCCGCTCTCCATGCCGCCCTGCCAGGCATAGACGACAGCCCCGATTCTGTCACCGTACTCTCCCGTCCAGGACATATCGATGACGTTGCCGGCATCGATTATGACGGCGGTGCGGGAGAAGTACCGGGTTACAAGATCCAGCATCCGCTTCTCCTCGTCGGTGAGGTAGTAACTTCCCTTCTCGAGTCTGCACTCTCTGTCCTCGCCCGCTGTTCTTCCGATTACGACAAGAGCGATGTCATCCTCCCCTGCTGCCCTCCTGACGATATCTTCTTTAAGCGGCATCTCGGGATAATTGAGCGGCCAGTGTCCCCAGACCCCGTCGAAGACGGGTGTGTTGGTCTCATCTGCTGTCCACTTCCTATATACGTCGAGAAGAGTTTCGTCGAGCTTCACTCTCTGATTTTCAAGGCCGTCCACAAGATTCACGGTATATGGTGCAAGCACGTCGCCTCCGCTTCCGTACCCGACTGCGAAGTAGTCGATCTGGGTACGTCCGAATACTGCAACTCTGTCGTCAGGAGACAGAGGAAGCGTATCACGTACGTTTTTAAGAAGGATGATTCCTTCCCCCGCCGCTTCCCGACATACCGGGATTATGTCGTCGGAGACAAGTCTCCCCCTTCCGGTGCTGCCGTTTGCATTCAGTTCCTGTGCTCTCAGCTCTCTGTCGTCTTCCACGTTTTCACCTCTCTCCTCAATTAAGCACTACCGGCAGGAGAAAGTCGAGAGGAAAAGATGTGAACATAAAAAAATCCGCCCTCTCCGATTGGGAAGAAGGCGGGAGTCCCATGATTGTGTTATTCACATTTCCAGCTCACATGGTTGACTCTGCGGGCTTTGATAAAGCCCAAAATGAAAATAAAAAATATACCGCCCGCCGTCCTCACAAAACCAGACGGTACTAATACCAACTAGGAGGACAACCGTTCAAACGGTTACTTTCCTGTCTGTAGTTTATCATGAAGAAGACGGGGAAAAAAGAGCTTTTGTGGCGCTCGATTAGCAGAACGAGGGAATTGTAAAGCACTGTATATGATATAATATATTATTATATATACAGTGGCCTCTTAAATTTTACATTAACTTTTTTGATTAAAACGAGTTATCTGTGCTATACTTCTATTGTGGACGGCTGTCTCTTCCCCCGGAGACTCCGTCACGTGATTTTTGCTTATTTTCGGGCGTTCCCTGAACGTCGGACGGTGTCCTCCTGGTATTCGAAGCGTAAGCGATGTGGATATTCGGGGGCGTTGCTCCCGGATTCTTTCGACAATACTTGGTATGGAAGGAGGAAAAAGGAAGCAGATGATTGACTTATATGAATTATTCGCATTTCTAAGTCACGTGAGTGACTGTGCGGGCTTCATCCTGGACCTGATCAGGTTCGTGGACAAGAAAAAGAAAGCCAAAAATGAAAAAGAAAAATATACCGCCCACAGTCCTGAAAAAACTAGGCGGTATTAATACCTACTAGGAGGACACCGTTCGATGGGGCGCCCTTCCTTGAACACAATTTACCACATAACTGTGATAATTCAAAGAGTTTTTCTCTCTTTTTTCCTTTTGCGCACACTCAGGATTGGAAAATCCAGATATCCGGTTCTGCCTTCCGATTATGAGGCGGCCCCGTTCAGAGCCGCCGATTGTCAATAACCTTCGGGATTGTTCTTCTGCCAGTTCCAGGAGGAGAGACACATGTCGTAGAGGTTGTACTTCGCCTTCCACCCCAGTTCCTTCTCGGCCTTCACGGGAGACGAGTAGCATTCTGCGATATCCCCGGCTCTGCGGGGGGCAATCCTGTAGGGAATCTTCACGCCGCTTGCCTTCTCGAAGGCCTTCACGACATCGAGAACCGAATACCCTGTACCTGTACCGAGGTTATATACGGCAACACCGCACTTATCCCTGATGGCCTTGAGTGCCTTGACGTGTCCCTCTGCGAGGTCGACGACGTGGATGTAGTCCCTGACTCCCGTTCCGTCCGGTGTCGGATAGTCGTTGCCGAATACGCTTAGGCATTCCCTCTTTCCGACTGCGACCTGCGTTATGTACGGCATGAGGTTGTTCGGTATTCCGTTCGGGTTCTCGCCGATGAGACCGGACTTATGAGCTCCGATGGGGTTGAAGTATCTCAGGAGCACGATATTCCACGGATTCGGATCATTCGTCTTCACATCCGCAGTGTGGAGGGCCGTCAGGATATCCTCAAGCATGCTCTTGGTCTCGCCGTAGGGATTCGTGCACTTTCCCTTCGGGCAGTTCTCCGTAATCGGAATCTCCGCGGGGTCTCCGTAAACCGTGGCTGAGGAGGAGAAGATCATGTTCTTCACTCCGTGACGGCGCATCACATCGACAAGCGTCAGTGTTCCCGTGATGTTGTTGTCGTAGTACTCCCACGGCTTAATAACGCTCTCACCCACTGCCTTGAGGCCCGCGAAGTGTATGACGCAGTCGATGCTGTTCTCACTGAAAATCTTCTCGAGTGCCTCACGGTCTCTTATGTCCGCCTTGTAAAAGGGAATCTTCTTTCCGAGGATCTTTCCGACCCTGTCGAGAGCCTTCTCGCTTGAGTTCGAGAGATTGTCGAGAACTATGGTGTTCTCGCCGTTCTCGTTGAGTGCGATGACCGTGTGTGTTCCGATGTATCCGGCGCCGCCGGTGACCAGGATGTTCATATTCTCCTCCTTATTTCCTCACGCCCTTGAAGTAGCCCTTCTCTCTGAGTGTCTCGACAACGTTCTCGACGGCTTTCTCCGCATCCGTCTGGTTTTCGGCTTCACTCATGACCCTGATTACGGGCTCGGTACCGCTCGGGCGTACGAGAACTCTGCCCGTGCCCTCGAGCTTCTTCGATTCCTCTTCAATCGCTGCCTTTACACATAGGTCGTTCATGACCGCGCTCTTGTCCGAGACTATTACGTTGACGAGAACCTGCGGGTAATCCGTCATGTCGTCAGTAAGTTCTAACAGCGACGAACCCGTCTTCACCATGATTTCACTGAGAAGCAGTGCCGTCAGAATACCGTCTCCGGTATTGAGATACTTACTGCAGATTATGTGTCCCGACTGCTCGCCTCCCACGATGTTCCCGTGCTCCATCATGTACTCGTGAACGTACTTGTCCCCGACCTTCGTCTGAGTGTACTTTATGCCCTTTCTCTCGAGGGCCTTATAGAGTCCCATGTTGCTCATGACGGTCGTGACGACGGTATCTGTATCGAGGGCGTTGTTGTCCTTGAGGTAGGAGCCGATGATGTAGAGAATTCTGTCTCCGTTGATCACGGCTCCGGTAGCGTCGACCGCAATACACCTGTCGCTGTCGCCGTCGAATGCGAATGCGACGTCATACCCTCCTTCCACCACAGCCTTCACGAGTCCCTCTATATGAGTCGAACCCGCGTTCTTGTTGATGTTCGTGCCGTCGGGCGTGTTGTTGATCACCCCGACCGTTGCTCCGAGCCTCCTGAAGACAGAGGGAGCGATGGCGTAGGATGCGCCGTTCGCGGTGTCGAGAAGAATCTTCAAAGAGCCGAGGTTGGTGTGAATGCAACTGGAAAGGAAACCGGAGTACATGATTCTCGCATCCATGTAGTCGATGACCTTTCCGATTCTGTCGCGCTCTGCAAGCGGAAGGTCTCCGTCTCTGGCAGTGTCCCTGTCCATGTATTCCTCGACCTGTAAGAGAAAGTCATCGGTCATCTTCTCCCCGAGAGAGGAGAAGAGCTTGATGCCGTTCTCATAGTAGGGATTGTGCGACGCACTGATCATGATTCCGCAGTCGAAGAACTGCGTGCGTGTTATGTAGGAGACGCTGGGGGTCGTCGTGACGTGCATGTTGTACGCATCGGCTCCCGATGCCGCGATTCCCGCAAGAAGTGCGTACTCGAGCATGTAGCAGCTGAGCCTCGTATCCTTTCCGACGAGAATCTTTGCAGAGTGCGGGTCACGTCCCCGGGAGAAATACCACCCGAGGAATCTTCCGATTCTGTATGCATGGTTGAATGTAAGCTGTACGTTCGCTTCCCCTCTGAAGCCGTCTGTTCCGAAATATTTGGGCATTATCTTTCCTCCTTCAGCACTATGTGGTCCGCATCCTTGAAAATCGAATTCTCCGGCACGACTCCCCTGACACGTGACAGGGGATATATGTTCGTATGCTTTCCGATGACGGAGCCCGGACAGAGCACGCTGTTGCACCCGACTTCGACCCAGTCTCCGAGGAAGGCTCCGACCTTCCTGATTCCCGTCTCTATGTTCTTTCCGTCCCTGTCCTTTATGACGACAAGCGTCTTATCGGACTTGACGTTGCTCGTGAGGCTTCCAGCTCCCATGTGGGATCTGTAGCCGAGAATCGAGTCCCCCACGTAGTTGTAGTGCGGAACCTGTACGTTATCGGAGATTATGACGTTCTTGAGCTCCACGGAGTTTCCGATTACGCATCCCCTACCGACTAGGGCGCTCGAGCGGATGAAGGCGCAGTGCCTGACTTCGGTCTCGGGACCGATGATGCACGGGGAGCCGATGTATGCCGACGGGAAGACCTTCGCGCTCTCGTGGATCCATACGTTCTCGCTCACTTCCTTATAGTCATCACCGAGACTCTTCCCCAGTTCTATTATGAGTTCCTTTATACCCTTCAGAGCCTCCCAGGGATACTCGAAGGAAAGTATGTATGAAGATGCAAGCGAATGGCCTTCCTCATACAGGTCCTTTGTTCTGTACATATCTTACCTTTTCCCCTTTACGGGAGAATTTACCACAACGGAGGGTGATTAACAATTGATTTCTCCGTTTTCCGAAGTCCGGAGACGGAAATCGGCTGAAAAAGGTGTGTGAAGAATACACCACTCTGAGTTTTTCCGGAAAAGAACCCTCAGGGCCTCAGAGATGTCAGAGGAAGCACATAGACACCGTCTGCTCTCCGGTACGGAATGGACGACATTCCCGAGACGACAGCGAGGAATGAAGGCTTTTCCTCAAGCTTTGCTGAAATCCTCAGGAGATTTGCCGCGGCCCTGTCGATGACCTCCTCCCATCCGAGCTTGATTTCAACGAAGCCGAAACGCCCGTCATCAAGAGTCAGAACCGCATCCACCTCGTCGTTCGGGTATGCCTGGTAGTGGGAGACATATCCCCCGAGGGATTCCATGTATATCCTGAGGTCATGGGTGACGAGGCTCTCGAACATATGTTCCAGCAGTTCAAGGTCATCAACGAGGTTCTTCTCGTCTGCTCCGATTACGGCACACGCAAGAGAAGTGTCCTCAAAGTGTCTCTTTACACCGGTCTTGAAGCGCTGCGTGGTCCTGAAATCCGGAGAGAAGGCTTTCTCTTCGTTAATCAGACAAAAACCGGAGAGAACATCCAGATAGCCGGAAATGGTATCTTCGTCTATTCCGGAGGGATTGATTCTTCCTTTCGTATCACGTCTGAGTTGTTTCACGGAGCACACCGTCCCCGTATTTTCTGCAAGCACACGCATGACACGCCGGAACTTCTTCCTGTCTATATACCCGTTCTTTTCTTCGAGGTCTCTTCTGAGGAATCTCTCGATGTAGTACTGCGGCATGAGAGAGGGATTCCGGGCATTGAGATTATCCGGCCATCCGCCCCTGACGATGTAGTGCATGATTTCGGCAAGCGTTATATTCCTCAGATTCCCGTGAACAGGAGCATTCTCAAAGAGTGAGGAGACCCGGACCTCTCCGGAAGAATCCCCGGTTTCAAAAAGCGACATGGTCGACATTCTTATAACCGTGGCTCTCTCATCCGATTCCACCGGAGATGGAGTAAGAAAGGATGAAGTAAGAATGAAGCTCCCCTTTTCTTCTTCTGTTCCTGCCTCTATAGTGTCCAGAAGTCCGGAAGTCGTAAGCCGCTCGTCAACCAGAACTGGTTTTCTTCCCGCGAGGACAGACGGAAGAGCCGGTGTCTTCTGCCGTCCCCTTCTCCCCCCGGACAGGAAAGAACTTTCCGCCTTTTCAAGTGCAGTCCGCGTCTTCCCGACACCTTTCATTCCGACCAGCCGGACGTACACCGATTCCTTCAGGCCGGCGTCTAATCTGCTGTCGATAATTCTCGGAATATATTCACTCACTCCATTATATTATATTTGAAAGAATAAACTGGCAACAGCAGACGATACCTTCCGGTCATTTTCAAGGCTCTGAACCGGTCATTTTCAAGGCCCCGAATGCTGCATTTTCAAGGCTCTGAATGCTTTCAGCACTTCTTCGTCATTATGCCGATAATCGTCCTGTCGGTCTCCCTCATACCCACCGTTGCAAGTTCGACGATGTTGTTTATCGTGTTCTCGACGCCCTTGGTGACGATTCCGTCTCCCGAGAGGAATTCGCTTCTGTTGCGTGTCATCTCGAAGCCCAGAAGCCCCGCTTCGACGGCGGAGGCAATCTTTGCGGCACAGCTAGCCTTGGCTCCGTCGCAGATCATGCCGCTGACGACGGCAAGGGAGTTCACGACTGCGTGTGCAATCTCGTTTTCCCGACCTCCGTAGAGATAGCTTATTCCCGCTGCCGCCCCGCATGCGGCACTCGTTGCACCGCAGTAGGCACTGAGGGCCCCGATTGAAGCCTTGATGTGTATCGCCGTCAGATTAGATACGCATAGCGCCCTCAGAAGTGTCTCATGGTCAGCCTTCATGTCTTCGGCATAGATGATTACCGGAACGGAAACCGTGATTCCCTGGTTACCCGAGCCGGAGTTGATGATGACGGGCCTGTCGCAGCCGTTCATTCTCGCATCCGACCCCGCTGCCGCCCATGCCTTCGCTCTGTTGCTGACGCTGTCGCCGTAGCTCTTGAGAAGCACCGACCCTATATTCGCGCCCCAGTCGTTTCTGAGGCCCTCCCGGGCTATCGCCATATTGTATTCGATCTGCCTCTCGAGCGTTTCTGAAACATCTTCAAGGTCGACAGTGGATGCATACTCCACAATACCGCTGATTGTGAGAAGATTTCTGTTTGACGAAGACGACGCAGCCTTCTCCTCGTACTGTTTCGTCTCCACGGCCACCCCGTCCTTCTCGAGGAGGATGACGTTTGTGTGGTGTCCGGCTATCTCGGCCTTCGCAGTGTGTCCCGAGCCGGACACCTCCACGATGATCGAGAAGATATAGTCCTTCGGGGAAGTATGGACAACGACCTCATGAGTCGAGAGGAATTCCCTGATTTTCGGAATATCATCATCCGTAAGGGATGAAAGTACCTCGAGTTCCCTCTCGGGGTGTCCCGCGATTATTCCCGCGGCAGCAGCTGTCCTTATTCCCTTCTCGCCCTTCGTGTTCGGAACGACGACGCTCTTGACGTTCTTAATTATGTTCGAAGATACATATACCTCCGCCTTCTCGACACCGCACCCGAGGAGCGCGGAGGCAAGAGACGAGCAGTACGCTATCGCTATGGGCTCGGTGCACCCGAGGGCGGGAACGAGTTCCTCCTTCAGTATTGCCGAGTATTCGTCATATATTTTCCTTTCCATATTATTCCATCCGCCTCATAGTTTCCTCCCGCCGGAAGAGAAAAACAAGTGAAAGCGGAAGATTTGACCTTTTACAGTCAAGAATGAGAATATTCCTTGTTTAAAGTGAAATTGTCACTTAGAATGTAACAAAAGTGAGGTATTTTGCCCATGCTTGTAAGATTCAACGTGAAAAATGTGTATTCATTCTCGGAAAGAACCGACTCGAGAAGCGAAGAGTTTTCAATGCTTGCAGGAAGAGTTCGCAGCAAAAGGGAACATATTCATGACGACGGGAAGCTGAAAATACTGAAATTCGCCGCAGTATACGGAGCTAATGCATCCGGCAAGTCGAATCTCGTCAAGGCAATTGATCTTATGAGAAGGATTGTGCTCAGAGGCTTTCCCGAGGGAGATGGAGACAAATACTGCCGTATAGACCCGGCGAACAGAGACAGCCCCAGCTATTTCGAAGTGGAAATACGGCTCGGCGGAAGATACTATTCCTACGGGTTCGAAGTCATACTGAGTCAGCGGAGGTTCACTTCTGAATGGCTCGTGGAGCTTCTTTCCGATGACTCTGAAAGGGAAATCTTCACTATCAACAGCAATAACGGTTCCTACACTCTTTCCAGTGCACTGAACGGGAAGAGCCTGAGCGGCAGACTCGATATCTACGCCGAAGATATAGCCCGGGACGGTTCGTCGCTTTTCCTCTCGGCAATGAACGACAGGAAGGAATACCTGTACTCGAAGTATGACTCCCTGAAGATTCTGAATGATGTCTACAGATGGTTCCGGGATTCTCTCTCAATCATCTATCCCGACCAGCAGGTTACCTCTTTCGACTATTTCACGAAAACCGGTAATACAGATGAAATCTGCAGACTGATTTCAGCCTTCGGAACGGGAATCACCGGAGTGAACATCGTTGAAACACCGATCGAACACGTTCTGGACAGGCTTGAACCTTCCATCCGGAACGGAATCAACGCCAGACTGGAAAAGGAACAGGACGACCTCAACCAGGATGAGGAAAGAGAGGAAATAAGCGTCGCAATGCGCACAAGACGCGATTTCTTCATCGTCACTCTGAAGAAGAACGGCATCATCGACAAATGCAGCACTGTGAAATTCACACACGGAGGCAAAGGCGCGCTCTTCTCGCTGAGCGAGGAATCCGACGGTACTGTAAGGTTACTGGACCTTCTGGAGATTCTGATTGCGGGAGACGACAGAACCTACGTTCTTGACGAACTGGACCGCTGTCTCCATCCCATGCTCTCGTACAAATTCGTCGAGACATTCCTCTCACTTGCCGAGAAGAGAAACATCCAGCTGATAGTAACAACCCATGAATCCAGGCTCCTGGATTTCGACCTTCTCAGAAGAGACGAAATATGGTTCATCGACAAGAGGACGGGAGGAGAAAGCGACATCTACTCCCTCGACGAATACAATGCCCGCTTCGACCAGAAGATCGACAAGGCCTACCTTGACGGCAGGTACGGCGGAGTTCCGGTCTTCAACACACTCTTTCCCGTAGAGGAGAATGATTCATGAGAGAGAAAAGACCGTTTGCACAAAGAAGTTCTGTCTCAGGGAGAAAGGAAGTTCTCCGAAAATACTTTCTCGTCTACGAAGGTGAAAATACAGAATCAATCTACTTTGACGGGATTATTGCAAACAGGGACAAGATAGGAATCAACCCTCTTATCGAACTGGTACCGGTTATAAGAAGCTACAGCGAAGAAGGCTGGAGCAACCCGAAGAAGCTGATTGACCGGGTACAGCTCAACCTGGAAGAATCAGCCGAAGGAGTGATATCCTGCGAAACCCTGCTTAACTGGATAATGGAATATCTTTCCGATGAAGGGATTATCAGAAAAAACAGAACCGCGGCAAAGGCCATGTGGAACACACTGCTGTCAATCTGCAGTAATGCCTTACATATCAATCTGAATGCCCGGATAACAAACCCTGATGATGTCTGTTCAGATATTCTGGAGTTTCTCCGTCAGAAAACACAATGGAGCAGCATCATGAGCAATGTTGCATCGGTAATCACGGAAGGCAGAGGAATACTCTTTGAGGAGAACTTCGACAAAATCTGTTTCATAATCGACAGGGACAGAGAGAGCTTCATCTCGAAAGACGGCAACGACCAGTACACCTATGTTCTGAACAAATGCAGGGAGAACAATTACGGATTCTATCTGTCGAACCCGTGTTTTGAGTTCTGGCTTCTGATGCACTTTGATGAAGTGACGAAGCTTGATCCCGTCAGCGTTCTGAATAATCCCCGGGTTACGTCGAAACGACGATATCTGGAAAATGAATTGCGACGGCTGCTGCCAGGATTCTCAAAGTCCAAATACCGAATCGACCCTCTGATGGCAAACATTGACAAGGCAATCCGGAATGAGAAACTGTTCTGTGAAGACGAGGAAGCCCTGCTGAATACCGCAGGAAGCCGTGTCGGCCTCCTGATAACTGAACTCAGAACAAACTAGTCCGTTTATCTATCTGCTATCTAGAAGAGTCTTTTTGTTCAGATTCCATATTTCAGCGGCATTTCCCGTCAAGGAAACACTACTGTTTCTCCCCTCTCCCACAATTCGTCACACGAGAGGTCTATTTCGTCATTCCAGATAATGCCGTACCCGCCTTTGCCGACATAGATATCAGAAAAGAGAGCAGGATTGTCCTCAAGAGTCCTGAAGACCGGAATCTCCTTGAAAAGCGGTCTGACATCATATATTTTCGTCTCCCCGTCGAGGAACTGAACTCTCAGCCTGAAATCATCCAGCGGTGTGACATTCTTTATTCTGTGAAACATTTCTTTCTCCTTAGAAGGTTTTCCGCATTTTCATGCGTCATCT
>CAVFVX010000067.1:0-13072 GCA_963626075.1 Acutalibacteraceae bacterium | reverse complement strand
GTATTGTAGAAGTATGACTCGAATACAGCCCCGCAGGTTCCCGAGTACCCGATGTCTCCCCCGACGTTGACACCTCTGTTGACACCCGATAGCACGAGGTCGAATTCCCCGAGTCTGTCGAAGGCGAAGCGGACGCAGTCCGCGGGAGTCGAGCCGACGGAATATGCCGCATCTGCCCCGTCGTATTCGATTCTCCTTATTTCGAAGGGATTGTGTATGTCTATGCTCTGGCTCTTTCCGCTCTGCTCCCTCTCAGGGGCGGCAATGGTGATGTCTCCCAGGGTCTTCGCCCACTCGAAGAGAACTCTCAGTCCTTCCGAATGTATTCCGTCGTCGTTGGTGAGAAGTATTCTCATCACATCCAGCCCTCATGGCTTCTCTTGTATTCCTCTGTCAGGGCATCGGCATCGTGTACCAGAGCCATCATCTCGTCCTCACTGCAGCAGGTTGCGCCGCTTGCCCTGTCGTGTCCGCCGCCGTGGTAGCGGTTGGCAAGCTTGTCGACAGTCATGAACCTGGAGCGCAGTCGCACTCTTATCGTGCCGTCGCCGTTCGAGATGAACGCGAGCCAGCATATCGAGCCCTTGACGGATGACATGAACGATACCGATTCGCTCGCCTCCTCACGTGTGAGGTTCCATTTCTTCTGGAAGGCGTCGTCGACATAGACCCAGAGCAATCCGCTCTTCTCCTTCTTAACCATGCCGAAGAGTGCCTCCCTGTAGCGGTAGAAGGACATGTCCTTGAGTTCGAGGTATGCCTGGAGCGTCTCCACATCCACTCCCTGATCGAGCATGAGGGCGGCCATTCTGAGAGTATCTCCCGTCGTCGACGAGAAGGAGAAGCGTCCGGAGTCCGTGACCATACCCGTGTAGATGCAGGTTGCGGCTTCCTTATCGATTCTGAGTTCGTCACGGAATGTGTTATAGAAATCCGCTATCATCTCGGAGCACGAGGAGCGTCTGTCTTCAATCCACTCGATGGCGTTCCACTCCTCCACCTTTATGTGATGGTCTATCTTGATCATCTCCTTACCTTCACTGAGCTTCTTGTAGCTCATCCTGTCGAGGGTGGCGGTATCGAGAAGAATGACGAGGGAGGAGCGGATGATTTCCTCGCTGATTTCTCCGTCGTCGCCGCCGAGGAACGAGAGGTAGTCCGAGTAGTCGGAAGAAGCAATATAGATTCTCTTCTCCGGGTATGTCAACTCGAGAATACGTTTAAGGCCCTTCGTCGAGCCCACGGCATCCCCGTCGGGACGGAAGTGCCGTCCGAGGACGATTGAATCGTATTCCTTTATCTTATCGAGTATTCTCTTCTTTATATCTTCGTTCATCTTGTTTTCCTCACTTCCTTCTTCACGTCCTTGAGAAGCTCGAAGGCCTCCTTCCTGCTCTCTACCGTACATCCAGATGCCTTCGCGTGTCCGCCGCCTCCCCACTTCAGGGCAACGGGATAGACATCGCATCTGCGGCTCCTGAGTTCAACGAGTATCTTCCCCTCATCCTCTGCAAACGCAACCCAGGCATCCGCTCCCTTTATGTTCGCCATCGTGTTCACAAGGCCGCGGGCAACGGAGTGTGCGGAAGAGTGCATCTTCTCGATGTCCTTCCTGTCGGAGTAGTTGTATGCGACACCGTCCTCCTCGAGGAACTCGACTCTCTCGAGAAAGTATGCCTTACGCTTGAGTGCACTGAAATCCTCTGCGTAGAGATTACCGAAGAGCTCTGTCCTGTCAAAGGGATAGGAAATGAGCCGGGATGCCGTCTTCATCGTCTGCGGCGATACCTTCTCCGTCATGAATCTCACGGAGTCGGTAACCATTCCCGTATAGAGTGCTCTTGCTGCGTCGGTCGTGAGCTTCAAGCCCGACGAGAGAGCCCAGTCCGCGATGATTCCCGCACAGCTTTCATAGTCCGTCAGCACCACTTCATCATCGCATATTCTCTTTATGAACACATGGTGGTCGATTCTCAGTGTCTTCGCGGCCAGGGTGTAGCGCGTATCGCTGATGAGGTAGTCCGAGGAGGAATCTAGAACTACAGCGAGGGCATTCTCGTAGACGGAGTCGTCAATATCGTCCATTCTGCCGTCATACATGAAGGAGAGACGGTCGAAGGAATCTCCGACCATGTAGACCTTTTTGTTCTTCCAGTTCTCTTCGATTATGTACCTCAGTCCCAGCTGGCTTCCCATGGCGTCCCCGTCGGGGGAAAGGTGTCTGTGGATTACTATTGTGTCGTACTCCTCGATGAGGGAGCAGATTCTATTGCATGTTTCTCTTTCCATTTTTCTCAAAGAAAGCTTTCAGAAAAAGGGAAAGAGAGGCCCGTGGCGGGACCTCCCTTTTCACTTCAGAGTGATGATTTCTCGATAAGCATAATCGGGAACTGGCTCTCGTCAATCTTCGAGAGGGAGTCACCGAGGATGTAGCTTGTCTTGCTTGCGGAAATCGTCTCGTATGTCTTGTATGTTCCGAGATAATAGTCCGTTCCGCTGACTGTCGTATACGGAGTTTTGGCATCAGCTTCCATCTTCCAGACACATGTTGGTTCTGTCGAGAGAGCTGCCTTGCCGTCGACGATTTCGATGTATGTCTTCGTGCCGTCCAGAATGAAGTACATTCTGAAGCCGTCTTCCGCCTCCTCGAGGTAGACGTTGACCGACTTTCCGAGAGACGTTGTCGTTGCAAGATACTTCTCGCCGCTCATTGCGCCTGCAAAGTAGAGATCCTTACCCGCGAGCTTCTGGGTAAGTGCGATGACGTATGTTGCATCGAGGTCAATCTCTCCCGTCCTCTCGAGTTCCACGCCCTCGAGTTCATACTCTACGAGGTATGCCGGGAACTGGCTGACGCCGATGACGGACCTGTCGTCGAAGATATAGCTTGTCTTGCTTGCAGAGAATGTCTCGTATGTCTTGTAGCATCCGAGGTAGTACTGTGTGTCTCCGACCATCGTGACGGGAACGGAAGACTCGCTGTCGAGTGTCCAGACTGTCGTGGGATCAAGAGAGAGAGCTGCCTTGCCGTCGAGAATCTCGATGTAGGTCTTCACGCCTTCGTTCTCGAAGTACATTCTGAAGCCGCCCTCGACGTTCTCTACTCTGACGATGACGCCCTTGAGGTACGAGCCGCTCTGGAGGTACTTGCCGCTGATGGAGCCGTTGAAGACTATGTCCTTTCCGGCCTTCTTCTGGCTTACTGCGAGTACGTAGTTCTTATCCTCGCTGAGTTCCGATGCCTTCTCGAGCTTCAGGGTTGCAACCTCGACCTTCTCGAGTGTTGCAGGGAACTGGCTGACGCCGATCTTCGAGGTGTCGTCGAGGATGTAGCTTGTCTTGCTTGCCGATATTGTCTCGTATGTCTTGTAGCACCCCAGGTAGTAGTCTGTGCCGTCGACTGTCGTTACGGGAACGGAAGTCTCAGCGTTAAGTGTCCAGACATTTGCTGCCTCGTCCGTGATCTGAGCCTTGCCGCCGACAACGGATATGTACTTCTTTGCGCCGTCGGAACTGAACGAGAGATAGAAGCCGCCCTCTACCGCCTCCACTGTCACGTCGACTGCCTCGTCGGCCTTGATTGTCGTTGCAAGGTATTTTTCTCCGCTCATTGCGCCGGCGAAGTAAATCTGATGAGCCGTGTTAGCCTGGTAGAGACCGAACTTGAAGACGTCACCGTCCTTTACTTCGGAAACCGTTGCCGCAATGTAGCTGTCCTGAGCTGCAGCATCGAGAGAGAGCGAGTATTCGACTTCCCTTGTCTCAGCTCCGGAAGTGATGACTGCCTTCAGCGTTGCAACCGTCTCCTCTTCCTGTAGTGTGACGGTAACCGTCGAGCCGTCGATTACGACTGCGTTGCTGTCGCTTGTCCATGTGAATGTGACAGCATCATATGAGGAACCGGAAAGAGGAACCGTGAATGCGCTGTCTTCAGCAAACGAGAGAGAGAGTGAGATGTTCTCAAGTTCGAAGTCGATCATTTCCTCATCGCTCTTCCGGGGAAGTGACTTGTAAGTGAATGCATCGACTGTGACGGGAGTAAGATAGAATGCTCCGTCATAGAGGGAGATTATACCCGAGACATCTGCAGTCCATCCCATGTGTGCAGCGTGCTCTGACTTGAATACAGCCTGGTCAGCCTTGTTGAGAGGACATGTCGAAGATGAGATTCTGACATAGCTCTTGAGGCCGTTCTTCTCGAAGTAGTAGTAGCCGTTCGAGGTGTCTTCGCTTCCGACTGTGACATCCTTAATTGTCACGAACATCGACTGTCCGACTGTGAGTGCGTCGTCCTTGAGAGAGGATGCCGCATCGTAGGCTGCTGTGAGATCTGTCGCTGCGACTTCGGTTCCGACGGGGTCGAGAATCTCGACGACGCCGCTCTTGATCTCATGTGTTCCGCTGTAGAGATCCTTTGTTCCGGTGACTCTGATGAGCATTCCGACTTCAACGCCCTCTTCCATCGGGTCTGCAGCCGTCGAATAGGCATAGTAGCCGCCGTCAGCATCTTCGAAGTAGATGCAGTTGTAGGAAGCGTCGTTGGACTTGCTGATGATGCCAGTGACCGTTCCCTTCACGACGACTGTCGAGTCGTCTGCAGCTGCAACGTACTCAGCCCATGACGATTCCTTGAATGCGGGAACGTAGTAGCTGAAGGAAGCGGATGCACTTCCGCCCTCTGCGTCGCTTACAGTTGCAGTCAGCGTGTAGTAGATGTCCTCTCCAGCCTTCTCGTCGACGTCGACCGTGACCTTCTTCGTGGAAGGATCCATCTCGGAGATCTCGACGCCGTAGAGGGCATCTGTCGTCCACTCGACGGAGTATGTCACGCCGCTGATGTTGACGACGCCCACGACGGAGTAGTCGCTTGCAGTTGCAGTTGCCTTGCTTCCCTTGTTGTACATAGAGAAGATATAATCCCTAGCCTTCTCGACTCCGCTCTTTTCCCGTACGACATCAGTCGAAGTACAGGAAGCGATGAGAGAAAGTACGAGAAGAGCACTTATGAGTACTCTGAAACCTTTTTTCATAAATTCTCCTGGTTCTGTATTGTAATATCATCAAAGCTGAAAACGTAGAGCTCGGGTTCTCCGAGATAGCTTTCAACTATACCCCTTACCTTTATCGTTCTTCCGATGTAATCCCCGGCGACAAGGTAATTTCCTTCATTGTCCGTCAGCGGGATGGTCCTTACCTGAATCTCCTCCTGACCGTCGCTGCACTCGAGAGTCAGTGCCCTGTAGTAGGACGAAGACTCGTTCGTGTTGACGTATGCATCCTCCACGTAGAGATTCGCGATTTCGACTGCAGTGTCTTCGAGTGCCTCTGCGGCAGTAAGCTCAACAAGTTCGTCGCCGACAGCGAAGTCGATTGTACCTCTTGAGAGGTAGTACAGGTCGATTGAAGCATATTCTGTTTCATTACCTGAAGAAATGAGCTGGATGTTGTCCGGATCATCCTTCTTCATCTCCCTGTACTTTATTCCCGAAACCTGCCAGGTTCCGTCTCCCTCGTAGTACTGCACGGTTCCGACTATCTTCACGCGGTTACCCGGCTTGAGGATTCTCAGTCCTCCTCCCGAGAGAGAGTAGCCGTAATAGACGCTGATGCCGTACGAGTGTCCGGTCTCTTCGTCCCGGTCCTCTACGTAGACGCTGTTGTCCCAGTTGCGGGTCACAACGCCTTCGAAGCTGACCTTTATGCCGCTGTAGTCTTCCGTATGCGCCCTGAGTTCCTTCAGCGTCAGTGATATGCTGTCGCCGTAGTAGAAGTCCGGGTCCTTCTCACCCGACCAGACGCACTTCTTCTCCCTCTTCGCCTGCTCTATCGCCGCCATGCAGTACTCGCCGTAGCGGTTGTTCGCAGAGGACGAGGGGATTGCAAGCCCTTCCTGGAGAAGCTCCAGATTGAGGCACCTGTAGTCCTCCCCTTCCGCTGCCTTGTACCATACCCAGACGAGGTATCTTCCGCCCGTGGAATCGAGGTTCCACACGCTGTCGTCGCTTTCGACGATGATGGAGACGGCGTTCTCGAGTTTCTCTCTCGTATACGCTGCCGCAGCCTTTCCCCACTCCTCAATCTTACCCGTGCTCTCGGGGGTGTTGACGGCAAGGTATCTTGCCTTCAGCACTCCCTCTGATGATACGGAAGAGGGAACGGAGAAGTGCGTCGTGTCACCGTCGACGAAGAGCTTTACAGTCACTTCGCACTTTCTCGTGGAAGAGCCGGAATCGAACTTCAGAAGTGACGCGTAGTCGATGTGCTCGATGGCAGTCTCCTCCACGGGGGCGGAAACCGCCACCGTAGAGACCTTCCCAGTCGAAGCACAGGAGACTATGAGGAGTAGAGCGAAGAAAAGAGGAAGAAGCTTCTTCATATCAGTTCTGGTACTCGCATTCGTCGAGTGCATCCTGGAATGCCTTGTCGACTGCGCTTTCGTCTGCCGCGGGCAGAGACGTCGTTATGATGTTCTGGACCTGGCTTCTTGCTTCACTCGAGCCGTTGAATGCGGGAGATGTGTAGTATGCGTCTTCCTGGTCGAGACAGACCTTTGCAGAGAGTGCCGCAACGTAATCGCCACCGTCTGCCTTCGAGACGAATTCCCTGTATGCCTCGTTGTCGGCAACGCTCTTGAGTACGGGTACGTAGCCGCTTGCCATGCTGAATTCAGCCTGGAAGGAGACGTTTGTCGTCATGAACTTGACAAAGAGCCAGGATGCGATGACTTCCTGCGGATTTGACTTATTGAAGATACATACGCTCGGTCCCTGGCTGATGACCTTCGGGTTCGAGGGATCAACCTGCGGGATTGTTGCGATTCCGACTTCGAACGGGTAGCTGCCGTCTGCGTTTGCAGTCGGTCTCTGGTGTGTTGCACCTGCACTCGAGCCGATTGACATATAGCTCTTCGTGCCGCTTTCAGCAGTGAAGAGACCCGATGTATATGCGCCGTAGATGTTCTGTGTCGTCACGTAGCCGTTCTGGTACCACTCTCTGAATCTCTTGACGAATGCCTTGTTGGTGTCGTTGTTGAAGAGGTAGTGAGGCTCGGTTGCCGATGTGTAGGGAGAGCCGTACTGCTCGGTCATCGTGATGAACCAGTTGCCCTCGCTGTCGTAGCCGAGAGGAATGGACTCGGGGTCGATTGCCTTTATCTTGGCGCAGAGCTCTTCCATCTCGTCCCATGTCGTGGGAACGCTGAGGCCGTTTGCGTCGAAGAATGTCTTGTTGTAGTAGAGGACTTCCGTGCTCTTCGACCAGGGGAGTGTGTACATGAGGCCGTCGCCGAACTGGCGTCCTTCCTCGTAGTAGCCTGTGATGAAATCGTCCCTTTGCTCCTGGGTAAGACCGAGGATCTCGGTTGTACCGTCGGCATGTGTGACTGTGATGTCGCTGTCGATCAGGTTGTCGAGTGCCGCGACTGCGCCTGCGAGGTTGTACAGAGCCACGTGGTCGGGATAGCAGTAAGCGATGTTGGGCTGGTTGCCGACTGTGATTTCAGTGGAAATCTGGTCCCTGACATCGTCGTAGCCGCCGATCTGTGTCGCCTCGACTGTGATGTTCGGATAGAGCTTGTTGAACTCTGCGATGTACTGGTCGAGTACCTCGACGAGAGTCGAGCCCATCGTGTGGTAGAAAGTGATTGTAACTGCACTTCCGTCATAGCCGCCTTCCGGAACAGAGAAGAGAGCGGAAGAAGAGGAAGCTGCGCTCTCCTCCTTGCCGCCTCCGCAGAATGCGGAAAGAATGACGAGAGATGAAAGAAGTACAACTGTAAGTAATTTCTTCATATATTTCTCCTTAAATTTATATCCTGAATTTAATTATCCCTTTATGCCGCTTCGCGAGACACCCTTCATGATGTACTTGCGGAGGAATACGAAAACGAGAAAGAGCGGTGCCGACACGAGTGCGACGGCCGCCATCTGCACGGGGTAGTTGACGTCTCCCGTACTCTCCGTGAATGCGTTCCTGAGACCGTTGGTTATGAGTCTGTGGGCTTCGTCATTTGCAACGAGGCGCGGCCAGATGTAACTGTTCCAGGCACCCATCATCTTGAGAATCGTGATGGAGATGAGTGTCGGGAGGGAGAGCGGAATCATGACCTTGCAGAGGTACTTGAAGTCGCTCGTTCCGTCGACCTTCGCCGCAAGGTAGAGCTCGTTCGGAATCTGGAGGAAGTTCTGCCTCAGGAGATAGATGTAGAAGACGCTCACGAGGAATGGGACGATGAGTACAGTGTAGGTGTTTATCCATCCGAGCTTCGTGACTGTCGAATAGTTCGTGATCGTGAAGAGCTCACCGGGAATCATCATGGTAGCCAGGAGCGCCGCGAAGAGCGCATCCTTGCCTTTGAACTCGAGGCGGGCGAATGCGAAGGCGGAGAGTATCGTGATGATGAGCGATAGCACCGTGGAGACGATTCCGACGTAGAATGTGTTGAGGAAGAGCCTCCCCAGGTTCGCCGTCGTGAATGCCGTCGCGTAGTTCGAGAAGAGTACCTTCTTCGGGAAGAAGGTGGGTACGCTCATACGATACTCGTCGAGTGACTTCAGGGAGGAGATTATCATCCAGTAGAACGGAAACAGGACGATGGCCGCCATCACGAGAAGGAAGGCGTAGAGGAGCACCTGCACGAGAACGAATATGACCTTCTGATGTATCGAGACCTTTTCAAGGTTCTGTATCTGCATTGTCTTCATCCCTTCCTCCTTAATAGTGCACTCTCTTCTTGCTCACCTTCAGGTTCACAAGAGTGACGGCGAGTATGATGACGAAGAGGATAAGGGCTGCGGCGCTTGCACGGCCCTGGTTGTTGGTGCTGAGGGCGTCGTAGATGAACCCGACCATTGTATTGAGTCTTCCCGCGGCATCCGCAGGTCCCATGTCCTCACCGAATATACCGACAATCGAGGTGTATTCCTTGAAGCCTCCGATGAAGCCCGTGATGACGACATAGGCGATCATGGGGCTCAGGAGCGGAACGGTGATGCGCATGAATATCCTCTTTCTGCTCGTTCCGTCGACACGCGCGGCGTCGTAGTACTGCTTGTTTATAGACTGGAGGCCCCCCAGGAGTATGAGGATCTTGAAGGGAAGCGCATTCCATACGATATATATGACCATGACAGTCATGTTCGCAAGGTACGACGAGCCGGCATTGATCCAGTTGACGTGCGTGCCGCCGAAGAACTCGATTATGTTGTTGATGATTCCCGCCGTGACTATGATTTCGTTCTTCGTTCCGTAGAACGAGCCTACGATGTTGAACATTGCGGCGAAGACCATGCCGATGGCGATGGAGTTCGTAACGTAGGGAAGGAAGAATATCGTCTGGAGGGGTTTCTGCAGGAACTTTATCGAGTTGAGACAGACCGCGATGAGAAGCGCAAGCACTGTCGACACGGGAACCGTGATTACACACAGCAGCACCGTGTTCTTGAGACACTGCAGGAACTTCTGGTACTTCAGAACCTTCCTGAAGTTGCCGATACCGAAACTGAACGTCGCCCCGCCTACGGCCTTGAGTCCCGAGTAGTTCTCGAGGAACGCCATTCTCACCGTGTTGATTATCGGCCATACCGTGAAAACCAGAAGAAGAATTATCGCCGGGGAAAGGTAAAGCCACGCCTTCCATCTGTGTTCGCTTTCTACCATCTCTTTACTTCTCCAGATAAATTCTTTCTTCCGTCTGTCTGTCGAAGACGAAGACCTTGCTTCTCTTGAGGGAGAAGGAAATGTCCCTGATGTCCCTGTCCATGACAGTGTCCGAGGGGATTATCGCACGGAGGGTCTGACTCACGAGGTTTTCGTTCTCCGCGACAATCGAGACGTCTCTTCCCATCACTTCGACTGCCTTGAGGGTGCAGTGGAACGGGCCTTTCTCATCAAGGATGAATCCCTCGGGTCTTATTCCGACGTAGACCGGTCTGTCGGCCTGTTCCGTTTCGTCGATGACATCGTTTCCGATATAGAGCTTTCCGCCCTTTATCTCACCGCGGAAGACGTTGATGGGAGGAGTACCGAGGAACTTCGCGACGAAGAGATTGTCCGGGCTGTCGTAGACTGCCTGCGGAGACCCTATCTGCTGCACGACTCCGAGCTTCATGATGACAATCTCATCGGATATGCTCATCGCCTCCTCCTGGTCGTGTGTGACGAATACCGTCGTGATCTTCGTCTCCCTCTGTATGCGCCTGATCTCCTCTCTTGTCTGGAGTCTCAGTCTTGCGTCGAGGTTAGAAAGGGGCTCGTCGAGAAGCAGCACCCTCGGCATCTTCACGAGAGCTCTCGCGATTGCGACTCTCTGCTGCTGGCCGCCGGAGAGCTCGGATGGCTTACGCTCCATGAGCTCGTCTATCTGCACGAGCTTTGCTACATTCTCCGCTCTCTCGAGCATCTCGTTCTTACTGAGTTTGTCCGCTCCCTTGAGATTCTGCAGCGGGAAGAGGATGTTCTGCTTTACCGTGAGATGGGGGTAAAGGGCATAGTTCTGGAAGACAAGCCCCACTCCCCTGTTCTCGGGAGAAAGACGCGTGACATCATCCGAGCCGAAGAAAATCCTCCCGTCGGTAGCCTTCTGCAGTCCGCTTATCATATAGAGCGTCGTGCTCTTGCCGCACCCCGAAGGCCCGAGAAGTCCCACGAGCTTCCCGTCGGGAATCGTGATGTTCATGTTGTTGACCGCAACGACCTCATCGCCGCTCTTCTTGTTACGTGAGGGGAAAATCTTCGTCAGATTCTGTAATACAACTTCCATTTCTTTATCCTTTTATACTTGTCAGTAGTAACTGCTGTTTTCCGCCGCCTTCCGGGCTTCTTCCTTCTTCGCCTCTATCACTTCCTTCTCGCTTTCATATATCCTCTGCGACGCATAGTCGACGACGACCGTGTCGGCAAGGAGGTCGTGAAGAGCCTGCCTCTCCCGGTGGAAGAATACGAGAAAGACATTGAGAATGAAGAGAAAGAGAATGACCGCCGTTCCCGCGATTCCTATCGAGTTGAAGAGAATCATGACGACAAGGAGAACAGGAATCATCGTCTCTATAGTATATTTACCGAGTATCGCACGAATGAAGAGGGAAATAGAATTGACCTTCCAGCCGCCCTTGCGCATGAGGCAGAGTCCGAATACCTTCTTTCCTATCGTGACGCCGTTCCCGAATAAGAGAGGAACAATGAATTCGGATACAAGGTAGGCAAGGAATATTCCGAGCGAGAGCGAGAGAAGCGTCAGGTTTACGACTCTCGAATACGCCGCCATGGCCTCGTCGTCAGCCGTGAGTGCCGCGTAGGCTTCGTCATACCTAGCCCTCTCTTCTTCACTGTAGCCGTAGTATTCGTCGGACGAAATCGAGAACGTAACGCCGTACTCGCTCTCGTACCTGTCATAGGAAGAGGTAAGCTTCGAATTGTAGTAATCGTAATTCGTAATCTTCGAAATAAGGAAAATGAAGAGCGTCGAGAGAATCGTGATGACTATGAAATCGAGTATGAAGGCGGATACCCTCTTGAGGAGCCCCGCTCTCTGAATGTCGAATGAAATAGCCAATCCTTCCTCCCTGAATGCCTCAAGCTTCCTCAGTGTACACTATATCTTTCCTTCTGTGTTATGAATTTTCTCTCTTTTTCATCACATCAAAACAGACATCAGGACGCAGAAGGGCATATCTCAATAATCTCGGGAATCTGTCTGCATTCTGCTCCGCAAACAGCACAGGAGTACGATATTTTATCTTAATCTCATTTTTATTTAAGATTAAGATAGATAATATTTGTTTTATGAGCAATATGAGGTAGAATGCAGACATGAGAGAAAACATCATAGGCAGAGAAAGAGAATGTCATGCTCTTGAGACCTGCATGTCTGCATCAACTTCCCAACTTATAATCATCTATGGCCGGCTGAGAGTCGGAAAGACATTCCTTGTCAACGAGTTCTTCGACAATCGATTCAGTTTCAGGGTCACCGGACTTTTCGATAAGCCGAGAAAGAAGCAGCTGCAGAACTTCAGAGAAGCCCTGGAGAGCTGTTTCGGACATCCGTTCGACACACCGGAAGACTGGATAGATGCCTTCAATCTCCTGAGAAACAGTCTTGACGAGCTCCCGAAAGACGGGAAAAGAGTTCTCTTCTTCGATGAGTTTCCCTGGATGGCGACCCCGAAGTCAGATTTCCTAGCTGCCTTCGAATGGTTCTGGAATGACTGGGGATGCGCCGAGGACGATGTTGTCTGCATAGTCTGCGGCTCCGCAACGTCCTGGATGGTCGACCACATCGACCACAATAAAGGCGGTCTCTTCAACAGACAGAGCTGCCGGCTGTATCTCGAACCGTTCAATCTGTATGAAACGAGGAAGTTTCTTGAATCGAAGAACATCAACTGGTCCTCTTACGACATCGCCCAGTGCTATATGATAATGGGCGGCATTCCGTTCTATCTCAACCTTCTCTCCCCCGCGTACTCAGTCAACCGCAACATCGATGAGATATTCTTCAGAAGGAAAAGTGCCCTGTGGGACGAATTCGAGCATCTCTATCATTCACTGTTTTCCAACAGCGAGCTTTACATAAAGGTTGTCGAAGCAATATCGGAAAAGAACATCGGTCTGACAAGAATGGAGATAGCTGAGAAGACAAAGCTTCCCCTGAACGGAGTCCTTTCGAAAATCCTTCAGAACCTTGCAGATTCGGGCTTCATCCGCGCCTATCGTTTCTACGGAAACAGAAAGAAGCAGATGCTCTACCAGCTCTGTGACTACTATACGCTCTTCTACTTCAGATACCTGAAGAACAACGCAGGTACGGACGAATCGTACTGGACTAATTCCTATGCCGACGCCTCAAGATCTGCCTGGAGAGGCTTCACCTTCGAGCAATTATGCCGCGACCATGTACGGCAGATAAAGCAGAAGCTCTTCATTGCAGGAGTCCTTTCCGAGGAATCCGCGTGGTTCGTGCAGGGGGACGAAGTCTACGACGGCGCCCAGATAGATATGCTCATTGACCGCAGGGACCGCACGATAAACATATGCGAGATGAAGTTCTCCAGTGACCAGTTCGTCATCGACA
>CAVFVX010000066.1:0-13222 GCA_963626075.1 Acutalibacteraceae bacterium | reverse complement strand
TGGGCGAGCTTCATCTTGATGTCTACATCGAGAGAATGAAGAGAGAGTACAAGGCCGAAGTAACAGTCGGTCAGCCCGAGGTTGCATACAGAGAGGCTATCAGCCAGAGAGCTGACTTCAACTATACTCATAAGAAGCAGACGGGTGGTTCGGGTCAGTATGCAAGAGTCGCAGGCTACATCGAGCCTACAGTCCAGACGGATCCCGACGAGCCGGCTCCCGACTATCTCTTCGTCGACGAAGTCAAGGGCGGTGCGATTCCGACGGAATACATCCCGTCATGTGACAAGGGCTTCCAGAGCGCAGTCAAGAAGGGATCCCTCCTCGGCTTCCCCGTTCTCGGCGTCAAGGTATGCGTCAACGACGGTGCATGGCACCCGGTCGACTCTTCAGATATGGCATTCCAGATTGCATCGATTGCTGCATTCAAGGAAGCATACGAGAAGGCAAAGCCGGTCATCCTCGAGCCTATCATGAAGGTAGAGGTCGAAGGCCCGAGCGAATTCCAGGGCAACATCTTCGGTTCCATCAACCAGAGAAGAGGTATGATCATCTCCTCAACGGAAGACAACAACCAGTGCACTGTCATCGCAGAGGTTCCTCTTGCCGAGATGTTCGGTTACTCGACTGTTCTCAGATCCCTCACACAGGGCAAGGCTGAATTCACCATGGAAGTCGCAAAGTACGGAAAGGTGCCTCAGTCCGTTGCAGAGGAACTGAAGAAGAAGTACGCCGAGAAGGAAAAGAACAAGAAATAAGAAAAAGAGCACACGGCGCTCTGCCGTGTGTTATACTTATCCCGAGGATTTAAAAATGGATTTAAAGCAGCTTAACAGTGTCAGCCCCATCAGGGCTTTTGAGGAATCGATAAACGGCGGTCTCGGAAAGGGCAATCTCGGTGTGATTGTCTCCAGGAAGGGTGTCGGAAAGACTGCGTGCCTCGTGCACATTGCAACCGACAAGCTCTTCAAGGGCGAGAACGTCATCCACGTATCCTTCTCCGGCAACGTGGAGCATGTCATAAACTGGTACAAGGAAGTATACAGGGAGATTGTCGACAGCAACTGTCTCGATGATGCACAGGATGTCTACAATCAGATTCTTGCCAACAGGGTCGTGATGAACTTCTCCCAGGAGCAGGTTCCGATCGAGAGAGTTCTCGAAAGCCTGACATCCCTCATCAGCCACGGCGCATTCAAGGCCGATGCCGTTCTCTTTGACGGCTTCAAGCTTACAATCGCAAGCGAGGAGGATATCGCAAAGATCAAGAAGTTCGCAGTGGATATGAACATCGAGGTATGGTTCGCGGTTTCTCCCGTCAGACCCGATGTCACATTCGACGAGTACGGTGTTCCCAACACGCTCGAGAAGTACTTCCCCTTAATCGATGTCCTTGTCGCACTCAAGTTCGACGACTCGCACGAGAAGGTCAACCTCACCGTTGTCAGAGCTCACGGAGAGAACATCCCGAAGCCCGCAAAGGTATCGCTTGACCCCAAGACGATGCTCATCGCAAAGAAATGAATATATGCCGGATGACCTCCGGCATTTTTAAAAAGGAGAAAACAATGGAAAAGGTTCAGAACTTCTTCATCGGAAGTGAGATAAAGGGAAAGGAAGTCGACCCCGGAGTCACAAGGAAGGTGCTTGCACACAACAGGGATCTCATGGTCTGCGAGCTTCACTTCAAAAAGGGCGCGGTCGGAAACCTCCACTCCCATCCGCACACGCAGTGCACATACATCATCTCGGGCTCCTTCGAGTTCGAAATCGACGGAAAGAAGATGGTGCTCGGTGCTGGAGACTCCACATACAAACAGAGCGGAGTCGTACACGGTGCGGTATGTCTCGAGGAGGGAACGCTTCTCGACATCTTCACACCCCAGAGGGATGAATTCCTGAAATAGTCAGTTTTCGATAAGAACAACCACTTCGGCCTTGACAGCCTCTCCACGTCCGAGAGCGTCGAGGCCCTCGTTCGTCTTGGCCTTCACGCTGACTCGTGTTATGTCGATTCCGAGCAGGAGAGCAAGGCTTTCGCGTATTGAGAGAATATAAGGCTGGAGCTTTATTTTTTCGAGTGTGACAGTCGAGTCGACGTTGACGATTTCCGGCTTTACTTCGTTGAGTATCGCCTTCAACAGCTCTCTGCTGTCGGCGTCCTTCCACCTCTCGTCCCCGGGTGGGAAGAAATGTCCGATGTCGCCTTTCGCGAGAGCACCGAGCACGGCATCGATTAATGCGTGGATGAGCACGTCTCCGTCGCTGTGTGCCTCCTCTCCCACGGGGGAGGGAATACATACTCCTCCGAGGTAGAGCTTCCTACCTTCGACAAGGCGGTGTATGTCGTTACCGAATCCTGTTCTCATCATCTTCTTCTCCACGTCAGAGCGGTATGTTATCTTAGTGTTTCTCTCGTCACCGGGCGTAACACGGCACTTTTCTCCCATGAGAATATAAGGCTCCGTATCGTCCTGGAAGGAGTCGTCTTCACTCATTTTCCCGTACATCCCGAGAAACTTATCCGAATCGAAAATCTGCGGTGTCTGTATCCTCGTGAGCCTTCCGCGGTCAAGGGTTCCGGTAATGAATCCCCCGTCCACGGTTCTGACTGCGTCCGTGATCTTCACGCCCGGTGCGGCAGCTCCGTACTTCTCCGCATCAAGTAGTATGCTTTCTATGAGCTTTCCTGTTATGAACGGGCGTGCGCCGTCATGTACTGCAGTGAGTGAGGAGCCGCTTGTGATGGAGATGAGGAAAAGTGCGGCGTTTCTTATCGACTGGGTACGGTTCTTCCCGCCCTGCACATAATGGAGAACCTTGCCTCCGGGTATGGAAACACCTCTGAGTGCCTCTTCGATTTCCTCTCTTTCCCCCTCGGGATAAGTTACGACAATGTTCCTGAGTTCATCGAACGACAGAAACGGCAGAAGAGCCGATTCCAGTACGCTTCTGCCGTCAATGAGAACGCACTCCTTCTTTACATGAGTGCTTCCTTCCGTATTGAATCTGCTGCCTGAACCTGCAGCGGTAAGAATGAGATCAAATGTTCTCAACGTTCTCCAGGTAAGAGAAGACGAGCTTCCTTACATTCTCCTCGCTCTTTTTTAGCACGGAAGAGGCTTCGTCTACAAGCATGACGAGGGCGTTGTCGTAGAGCTTCTTCTCAACAGACGGAAGCTCCCTTATCTTCGATCTCTGATAGAGTGACGATACCACCCGGCATATGTCCTCCGGAGTTCCCTTCTTGAGTCTCTCCGTATTCTTCTCGACTCTGTGCTTCCATTCTTTGTCTTCGTCCGTCGCCGGAGCGGAGAGGGTCCTCAGGGAAGCGAGAAGTTCGTCCTTTGTCGAGAGGTGTCTCAGACCGAGATTCACGGCATTGTCGACGGGGAGGAGTACTATCGAATCCTGGCTGAGGGACGAGAGCTTGAGGTAGGTGCGGCCGTTTCTCTCCTCCTTCCTGAGTATGCTGCAGAGCCCCACGGAGGGGTAGAAAACGTCTTCGCCGATATTGAACTGATTCGATAATTCTGTTTGTGACATATATTTATTATAGACCGAAAATCCGGCGGCGTCAAAAGCCGGGGAAAGCGAAAATTGTAAAATTTCACAGGGAATGAATCTCTGTGGACCGGTTTAGCTTTCTCTTCACAGTATCTCTCTTCTTCAATATAATGGCAGACATGAAACACATGGAAAGAAAAACAGGAGTACTGCTCCATATAACAAGCCTCCCGTCCCAGTACGGGATAGGTGACCTCGGAGACGAGGCATACAGGTTCATAGATTCGATTTCCTCCAGCGGAATATCCCTCTGGCAGATTCTGCCCACGGGCCCCACGGGCTACGGCGACAGCCCGTACGCTTCCCGTTCCGCCTTTGCGGGGAACGAGCTCTTCATCTCCCCCAGGCGTCTCTACATCGAAGGCTGGCTCGAGCTCGAGGACGTGCTCGTGAAGGCTCCGGAGAGCGAGAGAGTCGACTACGGAGAGGTGAGAAAACTCAAGATGCCGCTTCTCTTCAAGGCCGCAGAGCGCTTTATCGAGACAGCGGATGAGGAGAAGAGAAAGGAGTACGATAACTTCAGAAAGGAAAACTCCTTCTGGCTCGAGGACTATGCTCTCTTCCAGGCACTCTGTGCACGCTACAACGACTCGAGATGGTTCGCAGTATGGCCGGAGAAGCTCAGAGTCAGAGACAGGAAGACTGTGGACAAGGCGAGAAAGGAAGAGAAGAAGCTCTGCGACATATACTCGGTGCTCCAGTATTTCTTCTACCGTCAGTGGGCCGCAATGAAGGCCTATGCAAACAGCAAGGGTGTCTCGATTGTCGGGGATATCCCGATCTTCGTCGCCGGAGACAGCGTTGACGCATGGACGAATACCTCCCTCCTGCAGTTTGATGAGAACTGCGTCCAGGAGGCTTCCGCCGGAGTTCCGCCCGATGCATTCTCCTCAACCGGTCAGCTCTGGGGCAATCCTCTCTACAACTGGGACGAGATGGAGAAGGACGGCTACAGGTGGTGGATGGAGAGAATCAGAGCCTGCCTGAAGATAAGTGACATAATCCGCATCGACCACTTCCGGGGCTTCGAGGCCTACTGGAGAGTACCCGCGGGTGAGGAAACGGCAGAGAATGGTGAATGGGTCAAGGGCCCGGGACAGAAGTTCTTCGACGCGGTGAAGAAGGAGTTCGGCTCCGACCTTCCCATCATCGCGGAGGACCTCGGAGTCATCACTCCCGAAGTCGAGAAGCTCAGGGATCATAATCACCTTCCGGGAATGAAGATTCTCCAGTTCGCATTCGGCTTCGACGAAAAGGGCGAATTCGACACTACGAACGCATATCTTCTTCATAACTGTACGCCGCTCTCCGTCGCCTACACGGGTACGCACGACAACAACACGACTCTCGGCTGGTACAGAAGCCTCGACGAAAGGACGAAGGACATCGTCAGACGCTACTTCGAGTGCGGAGACAACGACGTACTCTGGAGAATGATCAGGGCTCTCATGATGAGCCCCTCGAACTACGTCATATTCCCCCTCCAGGACATTCTGGGACTCGGGGAGGAAGCGAGAATGAACGTTCCCGCAACCTGCGGCAGCAGCAACTGGTCGTGGAAGATGAAGACGGAAGATCTAACCTCACCTTCCTTTGAAGGCATAAAGTACTACTCGAAGCTCTACGGAAGGACGAAGTGAACATTATCCTGATGGAGGAGGGGGAGAACTTCTTCCCCTCGTCCGATGAGAGGTATCAGCATATAAAGAAGGTACTGCACCTCGGATTGGGAGATTCGTTCCGCGCCGGAATAATCAACTCCCTGGAGGGAAATGCGGTAATCACATCATTTGACGAGAAAGGCATCTTCTTCACCTTCACGGGGGAGAAGGACACCTCAGCTCTCTATCCGCTGACGCTCATTGTGGGACAGACGAGGCCCATATGCATGAGACGAATCCTGAGGGAGGCCGTGTCGCTTGGTGTGGAGAGACTGATTCTCCCCGTAACCGACCTCGGGGAGAAGAGCTATTCCTCTTCGTCCCTCTACACCGACGGGGAGTACAGGAAGATTCTCCTCGACGGCGCAATGCAGGCGGGAAAGACGGGAGTCAGCAGGTGTGACATAGTCTCATCCACCGAAGAGGCGGCGGAGATGGCAGACGGTTCAGTGTGCCTTCTTCTCGATAACGTCATCGGCTCGGAGCCTCTTTCAAAAATGAATCTCCGCGGAGAGCGCGTGACTATGGCGATAGGTCCCGAGAGGGGATGGTCCGAGAGGGAGAGACGGCTCTTTATCGATCACGGCTTCACTCCCACACTTCTCGGGTCCCGCATACTCCGCACCGAGACAGCAGTCTCCGCTGCGACGGCGGTGGCACTCGCCTCAATGGGATTACTCTAGAATCCCGAGCTTCTTATAGTAGGCTCTCTTCATGTCACTCTCGAACTCTCTGTCGCATGAGTACTCCCTTCCGAGTACCTTCATCCAGAGTGTCGGATCCTCCATGCAGAGGTAGAAGAAGACATTGTCCCTGAAGGACTGCGGGAAACAGGAATAGAGGGTTGAGAACATCTTCTCCTTCTTCTCCAGCGGGTAGGAATACTTACCCGCAGTCTTCTCGAGTTCCATTTCAAGTACACGGCTCTTTCTTCCGCATTCCCTGAGGTGCTGTATGACAGCCTTCGTGAAGGTGAGGGTACCCATGCTTATCATGACGATGTCGTCGGGAGAGAAGGCTGACGTAATAGAGCTGACGACCTTTTTGTATTCCTCCTCCCAGCCACGGAAGTAGAACATCGGGTGAATATGGAAGCCCACCCTGTTGCCGTTGTCGCGTGCAATGCGTGCGCACTCTATCCTTTTCTCGAGCGGCGCCGTGCAGTGCTCCTCCTTTCCGATTATCGTGGGGGCATTGAGCGACCAGGTGAAGACCATGTTATTCGGCCACTTCTTCCCGAAGACGTCGGTGCGGTATGCCTTGCTCTTGAGTTCGATTACTATCTTCGGATGCTTTTCACAAAAACGGGCGAGAGCCGAGAGCGTCGAGTAGTCGTCACCGTACAGAAGAGAGTCGGATGCCTGGCCCGTTCCTATGTGCCATACGCCCTCATCTATTTCGAGTTCATCGAGTTTCTTCTCGAGATTGGAGACTATTCTTATCTGGTTCTCGTTGTAGAAGGCCTGGACGGAGCAGTAGGAGCAGCCGAAGCCGCACTGCATGATGGCGTCAAGAGTCCTGAGGCGGCAGCATCTCGTCTTCTCGCCGTCTACGGGACAGGGACAGCGCGAGAGCACTATCTTCTGGTCGAGGATCACCTCCTTAGTCTTCGGTCTTATGATGCGGGGCGGAAAGAAGGAGGAGTAGTCGGTCTCCGTCATTCTGAGAGAAGACATGTACGCTCTCATCGCCTTCATGTATTCGTCTCCGCCGCGGCCGTCTCTGCGGGAGAGGAGAGATGAGATGTCCGTTTTCCTCACAAAGCTTTCCTCGTCCCACTGCACGAGGTCCGCTTCCTCCTTCACGATTTCCGTCTTCTGCATTTCGGTGAAGTGAAGGGACGAGAAGAGGGAGTCGAGCTTCTCTCTTACATCCCCGGGGAGGTTGTTGTATATGTTCTCAAAGCTGCTGTTCATGAGACAAGTGTAATCCTCTGTTTTCAAAAAAGGAAGGAAGGGCTATCCTCTCGGTATGGAAAGTGCAAGAGACCAGGCGAGAAGTCTTCCGGAGAATCCGGGGTGCTACCTCATGAAGAACGAGAGCGGCACCGTCATATATGTCGGAAAGGCGAAGAACCTGAAGCGGAGGGTCAATCAGTATTTCCTTCCCGGGCGCAATGTAAAGACACAGGCACTTGTCGAGAAGATATATAAAATCGAGTACGTGATTACGGGTAACGAGTACGAGGCTCTGGTACTCGAGAACAATCTCATCAAGAAATACGATCCCCATTACAACATCCTTCTCAAGGACGGTAAGAGTTATCCCGTGATAAGAATCACGAACGAGCTCTACCCGAGGGTCTTCAAGACGAGACGCATAATAAAGGACGGCTCCTCGTACTACGGTCCGTACCCCGACGGCAAGCGCCTCGATATGTATCTCGACACCGTGAAGGAGATGTATCCCCTCCGTCTCTGTCAGGGACCGCTGAAGAAGCGGGACACGCCCTGCCTCTACTACCATCTCCATAAGTGCTCCGGGCCATGCATAGATGCAGTCACGCCCAGGGACTACGGAGAGTACGTGAAGGAGGTGAAGTCGTTCCTTGACGGCGACGACTCGTCCCTCACCGAGAGAGTGAAGAAGGAGATGATGGAGGCCTCGAAGAAGCTTGACTACGAGACTGCCGCCCAGAAACGGGATCTCCTCAAGGCTCTCACCGTCATGCAGAAGAACCAGGCTGTCGAGGAAGTGGGGAAGGAGGACGCACTAGACAGACGCGACTATGCGGCAATCGAGATGAGGGCGTACCTCTGCACTGTCAGTATCATGCAGTTCAGGGAAGGCAGACTCATCGGGAAGGCCCTCTACAGGAGCGAATGTCTCGGGGACGAGACTGAGACTCTGCTGTCGTTCCTCATCCAGTACTACTCGGACGGCGAATCGCTTCCGAGGGAGATATATGTATCTCATGACATAGACTCCGAGCTTTTATCGAAATACTTCAAAGAGCAGCTCGGCGGTGATATAAGAGTCGAGATTCCGAAGGACGGAAAGCACTTCCGTATACTCAGACTTGCCGGTGAGAATGCCGCAAGGGACGTCGAGAAGAGACTCAGAAGCGTCGACAACACCCCCGCACTCGAGAGACTGAGGGAGATAACCGGGCTCGAGACCATACCGCGCCTCATCGAAGGCTACGATATTGCCCAGCTCTCGGGTAAGTACACTGTCTCGTCACTCATCGTCTTCCGTGACGGAAATCCCTCGAACAAGGAATACAGACACTTCTCGATGAAAAGCCTCAAGGAAGGTGAGATCGACGACTTCAAGTCGATAAACGAAGCCGTCTTCAGACGTTACAGGAGGCAGAAGGAGGAGGGCAGCGAGATGCCCGGCCTCATCATGATAGACGGCGGCATCGGACAGGTGCATGCGGCTCTGGCGGCACTGGACGAACTGGGGCTGACGATTCCCGTGGTGGGACTTGCGAAGAAGGAGGAGACGATAGTCTTCCCCGATGGCGGGGAGGTGAAGCTCGACCACTCTGACCCGGGCTTGAGAATCCTCATTGCAGTGAGAGACGAGTGTCACCGCTTTGCAACTTCCTTCAACCAGAGAATGCGCTCATCGGACGCATCCTTCAAGCTCCTCGAGTCAATCGAGGGAGTGGGGAAGGCGAGAAGCCGCCGCATCATGGAGAAGTACGGTACTGTCGAGGACATACTCTCGCTTTCTGCCGAGGATCTGGCAAAGGGTGCGAAGATTCCCGTCGCGGTTGCGGAGAGGGTCCTGAGGAAGCTTAACTTCTGAAGGGGTCCGGTACGAGAGGACCGCTCTCGAGCGAAAGGGGAGTCTCCTTTCCCTTACCGACTATTATCGTATAGACAAGAAGCTCGGAAATTATCTTCAGCGTGTCCGCCGATGCGCTCTTGACTTCAGTGTCGGCCTTCCCGAGGAGGAGGATTATTCTCCTGACGTCCTCGAGCGTGTAGTTAGTCATGGCCTTTAAAAAGAGGTCCTTCTCCTTGAAGGTGACGCCGGGGCGGGGCTTGAAGGCGGAAGTGTAGGTTGAGAAGGAGACGAGTTCGGAGAAGATTTTCGCATCCGGAATACGCTTCTCACGCATCTTCAATGCTTCCTCTATTCTTCTGAACTGGTTGGCGCACACCGTTACGGCGGGAAGCATTCCTGCATTGTCGTTGAGGAGAATCGAATTCACGATTCTCAGTGCTCTGTCGAGGTCTCTCTCCCCGAGGGCGCGGAAGAGCGTGTAGCCGTTCTCGCCCTTGCTTGCCGTGGAGTATGCCTCGATGTCGTCGCGGTCGATTGTATTCTTCTTTCCCTGGAGCCGGAGGAAGTTCGTGATGGACGAAAGGAGATTCTTCATCTCCTCGGTGTTGTTCTCGACTGTGGAGAGAATCTCGTCCACGGCATCGGGAGTTATCGTGAAGCCTTCGTCTTTCGCCTTTCTCACTATCCAGCCCTTCTTCTCGCTCTCGGTGAGCTCCCAGAAGATTCTCGTGTTCTCCTTGCCCGCCGCAGCCGTGAGGGCCTTGTCGAACGAGAACGTGCTCGATTCAGTCGATACTATGATGAGAGTGAGGTCGCTCTGTCCGGATTTCACCGCTTCGATTGTCTGGGTATATACCTGATCGGTTTTCTTTATGCTCTCGAAGCCTCTGAGGACTATGAAGCGCCAGGAGGAGAAGAGTGAGGACTGGCTTACCGCAGATATGTACGACGCCTCGTCATCGTCGCCGACGAAGAAGGAGTAGCACTCCGCATCGGGGTGTGCGGCGAGAACCTGTTTTCTCTTTTCTCTTATGAGATTGTTCTTTTCTCCCTCTTCGGGACCCAGGAGCAGATATACTTCAGCCATTCTTTTCCTCAGTAGTTTCTTCGTATTTCAATGAGAATACCATAAATCGGGAAGTTTTTGCGCCTTATGATTCCCATTGTGTCGTTTTCCGCCCAGAGTTCGGAAAAGGACGAGGATGTATGAAGACGCCTGAGCTCGAGTGGCGACTCCTCGTCCTTGAGTGCGAGGACTATGTCACCGTCGGAGGCGGTGTCGGTGCGCCTTATAACGGCAGTGTCTCCGGGGAGTATTCCCGCATTCTTCATGCTTTCTGTGGTGACTGTGTAGGCGAAGACCCCCGAGAGGGCGGTACCCCGTCTGATCATTATTGTTTTCTCCGCCTTTTTCTCGAAGTCTGCGGCGACGGGCTCGGATGAGAAGAACGGCACGGGAACGTTCTCCCTCTCGTCCCGCTCTATTCCCGTCAGTGTGATACTTCTCTTGCGGTCTTTCGAAATCGTGAGACAGCCCTTCTTCTCGAGGGCGTGGACAGCATAGTAGGCTCCTTCCGTCGTCATGGAGAACCTCTCTCCGATTTCCTTCAAGGTCGGAGGAAGACCGTTTGAGATTATTTCGGTTGCGATGAAGTCGAGTATTTCGCTCTGCCTCTTTGTCTTTTCCTTCACGCTTTCATTCTACTCCATAAACGACGAAAAAAGGAGAGGCGGAAAGCCTCTCCCGGTGGAAAAAGGTCCGGACTCACACGTCCTTCGTGATTTCCTTTTCCTTCTTTGCGACACTCTGGATCTTGTCGCAGAGCTTCTCTATTCCTTCATATAATTCATAGCAGTCAATCGAGACCAGCTTCTCTTTTCTCCATACGAAGTGAAGCACGGCGTCGAGGTGGAAACCTATGCCCTTTGCCTCCTTCCTTACAGCAACGTCCAAATCCTGAAGATAATCTTCTGCGAATCCTATCTTCTGGAGTTTCTTGTCAAGAAATGCTCTGTCTTCGTCGTTCGGTGTGTAGCCGATTCCTCTGAATGTGATGTTCATTTCTCTCTTCTCCTTTCAGGCATGAATGCCCGGTCAGTGCGCTATCCTTGTCGGAAACCGGGGGAGAACCTTCCTCCCTTGATTTAATATTACATTCAATCTTCCAAAAGGCAAAAGAAAAATGAAAATTCCTCGTCGGGGGTCATGAAAAGAAGGACTCTGCTGCCACGCTCCTCAATCGCTTCGCAGACCGGATCCGGCAGCAGAGTCGGATTCTCAGTATGACAGAGATGGATTCAATGCCAGCTTACAGGCAATTTCTTCAGATATTACTGAACTGTCCGCCCTGTTGCGGCAGATCTGCCGGGTTCCGTATCTGATGGCAGGTCTTCATACACCTTGCCATCAGCGGTACATCTGAGTATGGATACTGAACCGGATTTCTCGTCAATTTTAAATGCGTCATCGCAGACATCATAATATACTGCAGCCATGGATTCCTCCTTATGGTTCTGTCAGAAGCGATACGTTCTTCTCTGCTCCTCTCCGGTATCATCGAAGCGGATGTACTCCTCATCGGTATAGTGGATGCCGTTCTCCCTGAAGTACAAGAGAAAGGCCGAAACGAATCTCCCCATTATGTCCGTGTTGTCGTAGGCGTCTCCGGGGGTGTTGTCTTCGGGACAGAATTCAGTCTTGAGTTTTCCGCCCGCTTCCTCTTCGGTCTCTGCCGGGAGAAGGGTGAGGACTTTCCGGGTATCCTTCTCCGAAAATCTGTAGTCGTTGCGCCACACGTCGTTATTATCACTTGATTTCCGTGACCGGATGGTCATCTTTCCGTCAGAGATGTCAAGGTAGAGGTTAACCTCTCCTCCGAAGCCGGATACGATTGCGTCCTGTGAATATAGAAGCATGTCTTTTCTCCTTTACGTCTACACGATAGAGGAGATGAGACAGCGTGTGTGATATTATCCGAGAAGGGGGAGCGAGAGTGAGTCGAGCTCTTCGTTGATGCGGAATATGTCCCATTCTCCGTTGATTATGAAGTATTCGACGACGATGTCGCGCTTCCCGGCATGTGTGAAGGCGAGGCCCGCGGTCCTCAGAAGGTCCTTCGTCTCCGGAAGTGTGAGCCAGAGTGCGACAGCGAGGGCAAGTACCGTCCCCTTTGTCGGCTGATAGTCATTCCTGCTTCTTATCTTCGAGAAGTGCTGCGGTGTGATTCCGGCCCTGCGGTAGACGTCGACCTCGCTCATGTTCTTCTCTCTGATGAGACGAAGGAGCATCTCGGAGAAGGTCTCGTTCTTCTCCTTCTCGAGAAACCCGGAAAGGGTGCTCGTACGGGCGGCATCATGGAGCGGATGGGGTTCGTTCTTCCTTATGAATTCGAGAATCCCGCTTTCCGTCATCCTTTTTCGATTTCCTTTCTGTACTTGTTGACGGTGCGGCGGGCAACGTGGATTCCCTCCTCCTCGAGTGCATCTGCTATCTTCTGGTCCGAGAGCTTCTTTCCCTTATTGTTCTCAATCATTTCCTTTATCTTGAGAATGACCGCCGTCTTGGAGACGTCCTCGTCCACGGAGCTTTTGACCTCCGTCGAGAAGAAGAACCTCAGAGGGTAGGTACCCCAGGGAGTGAGGATGTACTTGTCCTTTCCCATCTTCGATATCGTACTGACGCTGACGCCGAGCTCCCCGGCCGTCTCCGTCATCGTGAGGGCCTTGAGTGAAAGCGGGCCGTGGAAGAAAAACTCCCGCTGACGCTTCGCAAGAAGCACCGCAAGCTTCTCCATTGTGGTTTTTCTCATCTCGATGAGCTTCATGAGGTTCTCGGCACTGGTGATGTTCTCTCTCAGGAACTTTCTTGCGTCTCTGTCCTCCCTGTCGCTCTTTCCGCCGAGTTCATCCTTGAGCTTTACGAGGTCTGGGTCTATCTCAATTCCGAGAAGCCCCGAAGAGAGCATGCGGATTACTATCTCGCCGTCACGGACGAGTATCTCGATTTCGGGAACGGCGTAGGAAGTGTAGGATGATGTGTACTTCAGACCGGGGAATGGGGTGAGTGTCTTTATGACGCTGATCATTGCGTCGAGGTCCTCCCTCCCGATTCTGAGAGCTCTCGCGAGTCTGTCCTCCTCTCCTCTCTGTATGTACTCGAGTCCCTTGTATATGATGTCCCTGTAGCGTGCGATTTCGCTTCTGTCCTTCTCGATTTCCCTTATCTGGAGCATCAGGGCTTCCTTCCAGTCCTTTGC
>CAVFVX010000065.1:0-13224 GCA_963626075.1 Acutalibacteraceae bacterium | reverse complement strand
TGTGGGACGCACCGATCTCAAGCGTGTGGAGATGGAAGCTCTGGTCAATTCGGTCCTCAAAACCGAATCGGCTAACTTCAATCTGTGAAGCACGAAGCCGACATCCCTTTAGGGTGGCGGTAGTTCACTCAAACTATGACGGAATACATTCGATTGCCGAGGCGATAAAGGAAGACATAGAAAACAGGTTCGCGGGGCCCTCTATGAGGATGAAGTCACGAAGAGCTACAACAGCAATGACTTCTTGCGCCTTTTCGTGTTCATCAGAGAAAACCAGAAGCTTCTCAGTACCTATTTCCGCCTGGGCTTCGAGAGCGAAGCGAAGATCTTCAGGTATGATACCCGGCTTGCCGACGAGTGCTTCGGCGGCAGGATGATCGACTACCACATGGAGTTCTTCCGTGCGGGAATAACGAGGATTATCAGAATGTGGCTCGGCGGAGGCTGCAGAGAGACACCCGAGGAGATGAACGAAGTCATCCGGGACGAGTATCGGGGACGCGAGGAGTTCTTCAAGGGAAAGGAGGGCTCTGCGCCCTCCCGTGTCAGTACCTGAGACTTCCTTCCTCGATCATTCTTTCAAAGAGTTCTCTTGCCCTGTTAATCGGAAGATTCATGAGAGGATCCATGAGGAAAGCCTGGAACAAGAGATCATCATCCTTATTCCATATGGCGTCGAGGGCGACCTGCTGCTCGTCGGAGATGCGTCTTATGAGGTTCTGAAGAGCAAGCGGCGGATTCTTTGCAACCATCGGGGTAACTCTGTCTCTGTCGATGAGACCGAGGCTCTCGACGATTCTTCCCTCGGGAAGGAATGAAATCTGGCCGCGGTTCGGCATGTTCATGTTGGTTCTGAGCTTTTTCTCTCCGAGGAGCGCCATCATGATATCCACTCCTTCCTCTCCGCTCGGTGATACCTTGAGCTCTTCGTCCGTGAATATCTTCGCCTTCTTCTCCTTATCGTTTCTGACTCTCCAGGAGTAGGGCGTACGGATTACGCCGAGCGAATTCAGGTACTTCTCGTCCGAAAGGAACCAGGGAACGAACTCCGCGAGGTGTCTGTCTCCGGCGGCCCCGAGAACACCGAAGTTCCTGTAGAAGGTGTAGGCGACAAGGGAGTCGCACTCGAACCACTTCTCGTCCTTTGTCCTTCTTACGGCCTGAGACGTATGGTCGGAGCAGGTTTCGGGATTGTTCACTATCTCCTCGACATCCTTCAGGAGGTCATGTCCCTTCCAGAAGGCGGAGGTGATGAATGTGAAGTGATTGACACCCGTTATGTCGACGTCGAGCTCCCGTCGTGTGGGGAGAACTCCGTACTTCTTCTCTGTAATTCTGCAGAGGTTGTCCTCTGCATGGAACACCTCGTGGCAGCAGCCGAAGGCCTTGATTGCGGGGAATGCCCTGTAGAGAGCCGCCGTGCAGAGCGTCATGGGATTCGTGTAGTTGATTACCCATGCTTCCGGACAGTACTCTTCTATCTTCTTAGCAAAACCGAAGAAGAAGGGAAGAGCCCTGCGTGCCCTGATGAGGCCTCCGGGGCCCGTCGTGTCGCCGACAGTCTGCTTTATCCCGTATTCCTCGGGAAGCAGAAGGTCCGCCTTCCTGCATTCGATTCTTCCCGGCTCTATTGCGATTATGACGAGATCGGCTCCGGTGAGCGCCTTCTTGATGTCGCTTTCCGCCTTATATATGAAACGGCCTTCCTCTCCGTTTATTCTCAGCATGCGCGAGCCGACTTCAACGTTGTTCTCCGCTGCCTTCTTGTCTATGTCGTATAGTGTGACGGTGCCGTGTGCGTCCCTGTTGAGCGTCAGATCCTTCATGAAGGAGATTGCCCAGAGTCTGCTTCCGCCGCCGATTATCGTGATGCTGGTGTCTTTCATTCTTTCACCTCAACACAATTGTACCGGGAAGACTGGTAATGAGGATTCATTTCCTTGTACTATTCCGAGACTTGCGGGGCGGGGGAATGCATGGGATAATCGTTTCAGACAAATGCATGGGGGTGCACTGTGAAAAGGATATTTCTCTTATCTGTAATGCTTATGGTCTTCGCTTCTCTCCTGCCGGCACTCGGAATAACAGTAATCGTGAACGACGACGGCGGAAATGAGAAGAGTTACTCTGACGGGGAATATGCCGACGCTTCACTCTATTCCTCCGGTTCCTTCACCTACGACGGCGGCTCTGTGGATACCGTCAATGTCTCATGGCGGAAGGGTAACGTTGAAGTCATTCAGAAGAAAGGTGACAGCTTATCCGTCAGCGAATCGGGAAAAGGTCTGTCCGAAGCGGAAAGTCTTCATTACCTCATAAAGGACAGGACACTCTATATTCAGTTCACTCAGAGCGGGTACGACTATACGGGAAGAATTGATGACAAGAACCTTACTCTCGAGATTCCCGGGGACGTGAATCTCCATGTCGGCACGGAAACGGGGGACATAACCTCTTCCTCTCTTGATGTCGGAACCCTTTCTCTTTCAACGGCATCCGGAAGAATTGACGCCGGATGTGTCGAATGCGACGGAAATGCATACTTCACCACATCGACGGGGGATGTTTCCGTATCATCTCTTGAAGGAGAGAGCGTCTACTTCACGTCCTCCAGTGGTAATCTTACTGTCGGTGAAATTGACGGCGACAGCCTCTATTTCACGACATCGTCGGGTAACATCACACTCTCCCGCTCTGATTTTGAAAGCGCTTCATTCTCAACTTCGACAGGAGACATATCTCTCTCGAATGCGGAATGTGATAAGCTCTCCATATCGACATCGAACGGAGATGTTGCTCTGAACAACGTGGACGTCACCGGAAAATTCAATCTCACGGGAAGCAGCGCGGAATGCGGCTTCACCAACCTCAACGTAATGGAGCTCGACGCTGTTCTCTCGAGCGGCGCTCTCCGCGCTCACAACCTCCGGGTGGACAGAATCGATCTCGATACCTCTTCCGGCGATGTTGAGCTTTCCCTCATGAGCGATGTGAAGGGTGAGATAAACACATCAAGCGGTAATGTCTCCATCTCGCGTCTTCAGAAGAACACGAAGGTCATCTGGCAGGGGAAGGGGACTCTCACTACAGGTCTGGAAACATCTACAAAGGATGGAAAGACCGAGATTGGGAGAGGCGGTTACACGCTCTCGGTTACGAGCACGAGCGGAAGCCTGAGCGTTGACTGAAAAGGGGGAGGATAACCTCCCCGCCTATCATAGATGAGCGCCGTATGGCGTGTCCTGCTCGAGGAACGAGTGGGTGTCTATTCCGTCCCGGGTGAACGTGAAGTTGATTGTCGATTTGTCGATACTTCTGAATATCGACGTGTCGAGCGTTTCGCCGAGGGAATTGACTCCCGTGTTGCCGTTGCAGAAATAGTTGTCTTCGCTGATGACGCCCTCCGCTTCCTTCACGTTGTCCGAGAGCGTGCCGGAAACCGAAATGACGCCGCTGACCGTGTAACTGCGCTCTCCGCTTCCCTTGCCGTGGAGAGTGAGGTTGCGGTTGCCGTTGTCGTAGATTGTGCAGTTTCTTATCGTAAGTGTCGGGTTGGAGTTGCTCGTGACGCCGTTAGCCGTGTTCGAGAAGCTTATCGAATTGACGAGGGTATGGTTGACGGCTATTCCGTCACCGCCGAGCTTGAAGCCGTTGCCGTCACCGGAGCCGCTTCCGTCGGAGAGCGAGCCGTTACGGTAGGCGATGCAGCTGTCAATCGTAACTTCCCCGATGGGGCCCGTCTCTATCTTGGAGTAGAGGTCCCAGCCGTCGTCGATGTTCGAGTACGCTATGCACGAGTAGAAGACGTTGCCTTCCCCGCACGTGAGCTTGGCTCCGAAGCCGTCGGCATTGTTCTGGGTTGAATCGCAGTTGTCGTGTGATATACAGAATTCGACTCTGTTGTCGTGGGGCCAGTACCTGCTGCTGTCGGAACTCGAACCGCTTATCTGGATACCCGTATCTCCGTTGTTGTAGGCTGTGACGTGGCTTATCGTGTTCCAGCTTCCCGCTATCTGCATGCCCTTCTGATCGTCGGGAGTGTTCGTTATTTCGATGTTCTCGATTCTCCACCAGTCGCCCCGGATGACAAATCCGCCCCTGGCTGCAGTTCTTGAGAAACGGAGTACAACTGTCTTTCCGTCTTCGCCTTTAAGTGTTTTAGGGTTATCTTCCGTTCCGCTGTTTCCTCTTTCGATTACAAGCTGCTTCGAGAGGTTGTATGTGCCTTCCTTGAGTATTATCGTCTGCCCGGGGGCGGAGTAGAGGAGCGCCGTTTCTATGTCCATGGGGCTCTCCTCTGTTCCCTCGTTGAAGCCGCAGCCCTTCGGAGAACAGTAGATGGTCTCTCCTTCAATACTCCTGATACTTACCGATTTGTACTGTGTAAGGGTGCTGTAGTTCTCTTCATATGTTCCCGTCTCCTCGTTGTACTGGGCGATTCGCTCCCCCTCCGACGGACGGTAGGAGGAATCTGGAGTGAAGGAGATGTAGAGCTTCGAGGATGTGTCGATGAGTTCAATCGTCTTACTGAAATCCTCATTCGCCGTGATTCTCTCGTCTCTTATGTAGTAGTGGTTTGTTCCGCTTTCCTTGACGGTGAGGGTACCGTCGGAATTGGCATTGAAGACGAAGGGGTAGGAGGTTGTGTAATAACCTGAAGGGGACTTTACGAAGGTGGTGAGAGGCACAGGCATCGGCTTCTCCTCCTCCGCCGGAGGATCGGTAGACGGGTCGGTAACTGTGAAGCTGACGTCGCTTACGGTGACTTCAGCCCACCTTGCTGCGGCGAAGCCCACGTAGACGTATTCCGTGTCGATTTGTGTGAGGTTCTCCGGACCGTACAGCGTGAAGGATTCCGGGTATTTCTTTCTCACTTCGTCTCCGTTCTCGTCCGTGACCCACTCCCTTTCCTCCTCGGGTACCGTGTAGTAACAGTGGTAGCCCGTATTGTCCTTCTTCACCGTCAGGTAATAGACATCGCCGCTTTTTACGAGTGCGTTCTCGTCATACGAGAAGGCGTAGCCCTTGCTCTTTCCCTCCTCCGCGACGGCGCTGTCACCGCCCGAGAGCACCTCGGGTGTGATTCCCGTCACGAAGCGCGCGCCGAGAGTATCCTTCGAGGAGTATTTGACTCCTCCCATAGTCTCCTCGAACTTCGTTGCGATGAGCCCCACGGAGTTCGTGTAGTTGTTGACAGTGCTCACTCCCTTCTCTCCGATGGAGTCGAGTACGAGGATTCCGAATCCCTCCTGGCCGTCGGGAACGGGATTTATCCAGTCGACGGTGATCTTAGCCGAGAGGACGAAGTTCTCCTCGTCCGCATCCACCTTCGTATAGTAGAACGATATTCCGTCATGGAAGGATGTGAACTTTCCTCCCTGGTCGGTACGGGACCCGGCATAGAGCTTTATCGTGAGGTCGTCGCTGTCGAGAATCTCCGAGCGGTTGAGACTCTCCTTCGTCGACTGTCCGAAGTATGTGAAGTACCAGTCCCTGTCCCTTTCCGTCTTCACTGTCTTCTTCAGGGGGCTCGAGGAGCTTTCCTCTTCACCGCGGACTGCGGTGACGACGAATGAGTAGGCCTTCCCCGCCTCGAGGGAGGAGTAGGTGATGGATGTGTCTTCCGTATTATCCACACGTACTGCCGCTCCAGTCTCGTAATCTGACACAGAGACGGTGTAGCTCTCCGCTTCGTCGACTCTGTCCCATTCGAGGAGAAGAATTCCGTTCCCCGTGTTCTTTGCACTCGGGGCGGGCCTGTCGAGAGGAAGAGAGTAGGTGAAGGAGAAGAGAGAAGACGAGTACGTCTTCTCCTCGTTGTTCTTCACGGCTGTGACAGATACGGCGTAGGAGCCCGAATGCGTGAGATCGAATGTTGTCTTACGCCCGCTCTTCTTGCTTTTTCCGAGGTTTTTCGAGGAGATTTCCTTTCCGTTCTCGTAGAGCGTCAGCGTGAGCTTGTCTGCGCCTTCCGTGCCCGTGACGGCATCGAGCCTGACTTCGACCTCCCTCTTTCCCTCTACGGGAGAGACGGAGGTGACGGAGGGCGCTGTGTAGTCACTCTCCCAAGAGAAACAATAAATGCTGGAAGCGACTAGCCCCAGCATCATGAGAGTTATGAGATATTTCTTCATCATTCAATGACAATAGCGTAGATGTAGATTCCGCTCTTTGCAGATCCGATTGTGTAGGTTCCGTCCTTCTCGATTTTGAACTCTCCCGTTCCGACTGTCATGTCGCTTGTCGCGGGAGGAGCGGGAATCGTCTCAATCGGGGTTGCATCGGTGGGAGTGAAGAGGTTGAGAACTCTCTCGTCGGTCTTGCTCGAGGAGTTGAGGTAGACCCTTACCGTCTGGCCCTTCTTTGCATTGAAGGTGATGGAGAGCATGTCCTTCTTCCCCGTACCGTTGAGCTTGATGCGGTTGTTGAAGATTTCTCCGTCTTCGGCTGTTCTCGCGTCCATTTCCTGTACGTCTATTGCCTTCGATTCGCTTCCGTTGAGTGTGAAGCCGTCGATTGTGACGGGAGATGTGTAGGTTGCAACGTCCAGGTCGTTTGCGGAGAAGAATATCTCCTCGGCTGCGACTCCTGCAAGAGCGAGCAGGAGAATGACTGTCAGTGTGATAATCTTTTTCATTTTTCCTTCCTTTTTCTTAATTTTAAGACCGGAGAGTGGAATAAAGATTTATCATTTTGAACGAAAACGCATTAGAATAGCTGCGGGAGACAGAAAAGATGAACGAAGTAATCAATACTATCAGAGCAAGACGTGCGGTGAGGTCCTTCCTCCCGCGCCCGGTGGAAAGGGAGAAGATAGACGAAATCGTTGAGGCGGGGCTCTACGCTCCTTCCGGCATGAACCGTCAGGAGAGGGCATTCATCGTAATAACGGACAAGAAGACGAGAGACGAGGTCGCCCGTGTCAACGCTTCCGTCATGAAGAGCGACCGCGACCCGTTCTACGGCGCTCCCGTCGTCATCATCGTCTGCACGAAGAAGGGATTCACGAATGTGCAGGACGGCTCGGCAGCGATAGAGAACATGCTCATCGCGGCATCTTCCCTCGGACTCTCCACCTGCTGGGTACACAGAGCCAAGGAGGAAATCGAATCGGAGTGGGGACAGAGGACATTGGACAGACTTGGAATACCCTCTGATTACGAGGGAATCGGGAACATAGCCCTGGGGTACTCCGACGTTAAGACTGAAGCTTCTCCGAGAAAACCGGAACAGGTGTTCTTCATCTAGAGGATGAGAGGGTGTCCCGGACCATGAGAGAAGTTCCCGCAATCATGATTATGAGGGCGGTAACGTAGTTCGGGGTTATCGCCTCCTTCAGAATGACAAACGAAAGAAGTGAACCGAGGAACGGGTTCACGGCATAGAAGGAGCTTGTCGAAGCAGCTCCTATTATGTTCTGCGCCTTTATGTAGAGGAATATGCTGAGTCCGTAGGCAACGGAGCCGAGGAAGAGAGTGAGAATTATGTACTTCACCTCCGGAAAGCTTTCTCCCGTAAGGAGTGCGACGATTACCGCCCCCGTGCCGGAGAAGAGGCCCTTGATTGTGACTATCTCTCCTGTGTCCTTCGACGAAATCATACGTGTGCAGTTGTTCTCGAGTCCCCAGCAGACAGTTGCGAGAAGTACCAGTAACAGAGGCGGGGAGACTCTCCAGTCGCCGTTTCCGGATAGTGAGAGCACGACAGTCGAGAGTGTGATGAGAGCTATCGCAGCCCAGCCGCGGCCGCTTATTCTTTCACGGAAGAAGACAGCAGCGATTAAAGATGTTGCGACTATCTCGAAGTTGTTCACGAGAGTTGCGAGGGACGCAGAAGCTCCCCTGAGACCGACCATGAGGAGAATCGGGGCCGCGATGTCGAGAACGACCATGCCTGTGGTGTACGGAAGATCCTTTTTCGTAAGTCTCTTTTCCTTCTTTTTCCCTCTGAGGAGCGATACCAGGCCTACAGAGATTCCGGCTCCGAGGTATAAAAATCCCGCAGTCATACACGAGCCCGCTTTCTCCAGAAGAAGCTTCGAGAAGGGAATGTTTATCGAGTAGCAGAGTGCTGCCGCCAGGGCGAGAAAGATAGCCTTGCCTTTCATGGAAGAGATTATAATCCTCTGTTTCTCTGAAATGGAAGAGTTTAATTCTATTCCCGTTCGGGAAAATCGTGGCGAAATTCGAATTAGTAAATCGAATATTTTCCCGTACGGGAATATTTATTGAAATAATGTGTTTGAAATCAAGAATTTTCCCGTACGGTAAAAATGCTTGAATTTGCCAACTTAAAATCTTGATTTTTCCCGTACGGGAATATATATTTATTACATGACAGTAAAAAGAGTTGAGCAGCTCGGAACGCTCATAAAGGATGAGAGACACCGTCTAGGTATGAACCAGTCAGAATGTGCAGCCCTCTGCGGTGTTGGTAACAGGTTTTTTTCGGAACTTGAGAATGGGAAACCCACTCTTGAAATTGATAAGGTTATGAAGGTTGCTAACCTTATGGGATTCGATATTAAAGTGGAGCATAAGTAATGATTCTGGATGTTTACCTCTATGACGAGCTTGTTGGTTTTCTTTATACAGACAAAAAATACGGACTATCATTTAAGTATCAGGAAGGAAATAAGAAAGCAATTTCAATCAGCATGCCCGTGTCAGATGGTGAATATCGGCAGAAAATCGTTGAACCCTTCTTTAGCGGACTTCTGCCTGATGGTGATATCAGAGACCAACTCGCACGAAATATTCAGGTGTCACCTAATAGTATCATCAGAATCCTGGAACATTACGGGAGAGAAATCGCAGGTGCTCTGGTTATTATCGACCATGATGAAAAATATTTTTCGGATCCCTACAGCTATAGAGAAATATCTGAAGAAGACATTGCAAAGAAAATACGTGATGCTGATAGTGAGAATCTGCTTATCTGGGGAAATGACATAAGGCTTTCACTCGCAGGAGCACAGAATAAGATGCCGCTTTACCATAGTGAAGGAAAGTGGTTCCTTCCATGTGGAAACAGCCCTTCAAACTGCATAGTTAAACCGGGGAAGACAATTGCCGTTAATGAATTCATTGTTACAGCACTGGCGAGAGAATGCGGATTCAATGTCCCTCGAATTGAACTTGTGAATTTCGAGGATCAGACAGCATTTGTCTCATATAGATTCGATAGAACAGTAGTAGCCGGCAGATTGACAAGACTGCATCAGGAAGATATGTGTCAGGCCCTGGCAATTCCTCCTGACAGGAAATATGAAAATGAAGGCGGCCCTGGGATAACCGCAATAATCAACCTGCTCTCGGATTATTCTGTTTCACCTATTACAGACATCAGAGAATTTCTTAAGGTGGTTGTGTTCAACTACATTGTCGGTAATTGTGATTCTCACGGTAAGAACTATTCCTTCATCTATGACATTGAGGGGCGTACGAAACTTGCTCCGTTTTATGATTTAGTATGTACAACCATCTATCCGGGAATCAGCAGAGAGTTGTCAATGAAGATAGGGAAAACAAAAAAAATTGACTTACTCTGTAAAGATGACTTCTACAAGATTGCAGGGACTACCAAGAATGCAATGGAAATGATTACGGAAGAGGTCGTTAAGCTGTACGAAAAAGCGATTGAGAAGATGAAAAACACCGTTGAACTGTCTTCTGAGTGTTGTGAGATGTTTGAGCGTATCTATGCAGATTCTCTTCCACGTCTTGAGCGTCTCGGGGGATAGTCCTTATAATGAAGCCATGGCAAACGGCGAAGAGGATCTCAGGGAAAAGAACAGAGGAAGAAGAACGGAAACGGGAGAGAAGAGGTACTCCCGCTGGTCCTCGTCGCTCGGACGTGAGGATGCTGAGATGCTCCTCGAGAAGGCCGACAGGGCACCACGGCCGAAGAAGAGAAAATCAGAGTGGAATGACGAAGACTAAGAGGTCTTCTTTTTTTTTGACAGGAATTGAAATTTAAAAGGTGAAATAAGAATCCTACTTAGGAACTTAAAATTCTGATTTAAATGAGATTTTGAGTCGGATTTTATGTATGTTGCTCTTTGACTCTGTAACGGCTATTATTGAGGGAAATTTCTCCGTGAGGGGGTAGAGTATGTGTGGAATAGTCGGATACACCGGTCGTAAGGAAGCTGCGAGGATTCTCCTGGAGGGACTGGGGAAGCTCGAGTACAGAGGGTACGACTCCGCGGGACTTGCGGTCCTCGATGATAATGGAGACGTGCACATCGTGAAGGCGAAGGGCAGACTCAGGGAGCTTGTCGAGAAGACCGATGACGGCAGGACGCTCAGGGGAGAATGCGGAATCGGACACACGAGATGGGCGACCCACGGAGAGCCGAGCGAGAACAACGCACATCCCCACTGCTCGGATGACATGAACGTCGTCGCCGTCCACAACGGAATAATCGAGAACTACCGGGAGCTCAGGGACAAGCTGATGGGGAAGGGCTACTCTTTCTACTCCGAGACCGACACCGAAGTCATAACGAAACTCATCGACTATTATTACAAGAAGTACAACATAGGGCCCATTGATGCCATAGCGAAGACGATGGTGAGGGTGCGGGGCAGCTACGCAATCGCCGTCATGTTTCATGAGTACCCGGGTGAGATATACATCGCCCGTAAGGACAGTCCGCTTATCGTGGGAGTGAACGAGGACGAGACATTCCTTGCTTCCGATGTTCCCGCCGTTCTCAAGTACACCCGTGATGTCTACTACGTGAGCAACCTCGAGATGGGAAGGCTGAGGAAGGGCGAAGTTACCTTCTTCGACCTTAACGGAGACGAGGTGAAGAAGGAGCTTACGCATATCTCGTGGTCCGAGAGCCAGGCGGAGAAGGGCGGCTATGAGCACTTCATGATCAAGGAAATCCACGACGAGCCGAAGGCGGTGAAGGACACACTCTCCGCCTACATAAAGGACGGAAAGGTGGACTTCTCCTCTTCCGGTATTACGGATGAGGAACTCTCTTCATTTTCATCCATAAGAATCGTCGCATGCGGTTCGTCGTACCATGTGGGACTTGCGGGAGGATATCTCTTCGAGGATCTCTGCCGCCTCCCGACTCGGGTCGAGATGGCGAGTGAATTCCGTTACCGCAACCCGGTACTGGACGAGAAGGAACTCGTCATCGTCATAAGCCAGTCGGGTGAGACTGCAGATACCCTTGCCGCCCTCAGACTTGCCAGGGAGAACGGACGAAGGACGCTTGCAGTCGTCAACGTCATCGGAAGTACGATATCGCGTGAGGCGGACCGGGTCATCTACACGCTTGCGGGCCCGGAGATTGCAGTCGCCACCACGAAGGCATATGCGACACAACTCTCTGTAATCTATCTCCTCGGAGTAAAGCTTGCTTACCTCAGGGGAAGAATCGGAAGCGAGAAGGAACTTACGGACGAGCTGATGACACTTCCTTCAAAGGCCGAAGACCTTTTAAGGGAGAAGGAGAAGATTCAGTGGTTTGCTTCGCGCTCTGTCAACAGGAAGGATGTCTTCTTCATCGGCCGCGGACTCGACTATGCCCTTGCAGCCGAAGGCTCTCTTAAGCTCAAGGAAGTGAGCTACATCCATTCCGAAGCCTATGCCTCGGGAGAGCTCAAGCACGGAACGATATCCCTCGTGGAGGACGGCACTCTTGTAATCGGACTTCTGACACAGCCGGACCTGTACGAGAAGACGATGTCGAACATGGTGGAGTGCAGAACAAGGGGAGCATACCTCATGGCGCTCACGGTGCGGGGAAACTACCAGACAGAGGAGAATACGGACTTCACCGTCTACATTCCGAAGACGAATAAGTACTTTACGACGCTTCTCGCGATAATCCCCCTGCAGCTTCTCTCATACTACATCTCTGTCCAGAAGGGTCTCGATGTAGACAAGCCCAGGAATCTTGCAAAGAGTGTCACGGTGGAGTAATCTCTTCTCATACAAAAGATTGAATATTAAGTAAGGAACATTAACCAAGTGAAGAACCGTTCAGTACTGGTCCTCGGGGGCATTATAACCGATTACGGAAAGGCAGGGGCCCTGATCGATGACGAAGACTATGTCATCTATTGCGACCGCGGCCTCAGACATCTGGAGGCTCTTGGCATAAAGCCATCTCTTGCCGTCGGTGATTTCGATTCCGTTCCCGTTCCGGAAGGTGTGGAGACTGTCGTCTTTCCGCCCCGGAAGGATGACACGGATGCTCTATGCGGCCTCAGGGAAGGACTCGGGAGGGGATACACGAACTTCCTCATCCTCGGCGCCCTCGGAGGAAGACTCGACCACGAGATGTGCAATCTCTACCTTCTCGACTACCTTTATTCCCACGGGGCGGACGGGGAGATTGCCGACGGAAATACAACCGTCGAAATAATCGGAAAGGATTGGAAGAGGGTCAGAAGCGGTACGAGGTACTTCTCCCTCATTGCGGCATTCGGAAGAGCCGGGGGGGTGTACATAGAAGGCGCAGAGTACAATCTCGCGGACGGGGTGATAGACCCTTCGTATCAGTATGGTATAAGCAACGAGACACGAGGAGAAGGAACCAGAGTCAGGGTGGAGAAGGGAAGGCTTCTTCTCATAAGAACGGAGGACCGGGAATGATTACGGATTACGACGACGGAGAGGGAATCATTAAGCCGGAGATGAGCTTCTCCTTTTCGGGAGTGAAGGCGGATGTATGCCTCATCATATTCTCGCATGAGATATATGAGCACCTCCTGTCGACATTCGAGTGCACTTCTTCCGGCTTCATGACAAACGCAAACGGCCGGATTGAAATCTTCTCGTTTATATACAAAGGAAAGAGAATCGCATTCTACCTCTCGTACATATCTTCAACGTGTTCCTCCTTCCTGATGGAGGAGTCGCACGTCATCACGGGAGCGGAGAAGTACATCGTCTTCGGCTCCTGCGGCGTACTCGGGAGCGAGCTGGCGAAGGGGAAATTCATCGTTCCGACATACGCCTACCGCGACGAGGGAATGAGCTACCACTACCTCGAGCCCTCGGACTACGTGGAGATGAGGAACCACTCCGTCGTTTCGGAATTCTTCCGGAAGAACCGTATTCCATATATCGAGGGCAGAACCTGGACGACCGATGCCTTTTACCGCGAGACGAAAAGCAAGATGGAGAAGAGGAAGGCGGAAGGCTGCATCGCCGTCGAAATGGAATGTTCCGGACTCGAGGCTGTGTCGAGATTCT
>CAVFVX010000064.1:0-13559 GCA_963626075.1 Acutalibacteraceae bacterium | reverse complement strand
AAAGAAAACAGGCTGCATCTTACGGTGCAGCCTGTGCTTTATCGCTTACTTCTCTCAGTTTTCATCATAGAGATTGATGAGCTTGAGAAGGTGTTCGTAGCGTGCCTTGGCCTCTTCTTCGTTAGCCTTGAAGAGTACGTCAGCGCGTGCCGGGAACTCACGAGTAAGTCTTGAGTAGCGAGCTTCGTTCATCAGGAATTCCTGGTAGCCGCCAGCCGGTGCCTTGCTGTCGAGAGTGAACTTCTTTTCAGCAGCCGGGTTGTATCTGAAGAGGTTCCAGTAACCGCAGTCGACTGCCTTCTTCATTTCCTTCTGACAGTTAGCCATACCGCCCTTGATTGAGTGCATCTCGCAGGGAGCGTATCCGATGACGAGAGACGGTCCGTCGTAAGCTTCAGCTTCCGTGATGGCCTTGATTGTCTGGTTCGGGTTAGCGCCCATTGCAACCTGTGCAACGTATACGTAGCCGTACTGCATAGCGATCTCGGCGAGGCTCTTCTTCTTGGTTTCCTTACCTGCAGCTGCAAACTGTGCAACCTGACCGATGTTGGAAGCCTTGGAAGCCTGTCCGCCTGTGTTGGAGTAGACTTCTGTATCGAAGACGAAGATGTTGACGTTCTTCTTCTGTGCGATTACGTGGTCGAGTCCGCCGTAGCCGATATCGTATGCCCATCCGTCACCGCCGAAGATCCATACGGACTTCTTGGAGAGGTAGTCCTTCTTCTCGAGGATTGCCTTTGCCTTGTCGCATCCGCACTCTGAGAGTGCTGCAACGTATGCCTTTGTAGCTTCCTCGTTCTTGACGCCGTCGTTCATTGTGTCGAGCCAAGCCTGAGCTGCTGCCTTTACCTTGTCGTTGTCACCGTTCTCGATGATGTCTCTGGTAAGAGCTGCGAGGTCCTGTCTGATCTTGTCCTGACCGACGAAGAGGCCGAAGCCGTGTTCTGCGTTATCCTCGAAGAGGGAGTTGCACCATGCTGGTCCCTTTCCTTCCTTGTTCGTGCAGTACGGAGATGTAGCTGCCGGACCGCCCCAGATTGACGAACAACCGGTTGCGTTGGAGATGTACATCCTGTCGCCGAAGAGCTGTGTGACGAGGCGTGCATAGCTTGTCTCTGCACAGCCTGCGCATGAGCCGGAGAACTCGAGAAGAGGCTGCTTGAACTGGCTGCCCTTGACGGTGTTGTCCTGCATATCCTTCTTTTCGCTTACCTTTGCAACACAGTAGTCGAATACGCTCTGCTGCGGGAGTTCGCCTTCCATGCCGACCATGGTGAGAGCTCCGACGGGGCATGCGGATACACAGACCGAGCATCCCATACAGTCGAGAGGAGATACTGCGATTGTGAACTTGTAGACGCCCTTGCCCTTGCCTGCCTTGACGTCGACGATCTTTGCACTTTCCGGAGCAGCAGCTGCTTCTTCAGAAGTAAGAGCGAACGGTCTGATTGTTGCGTGCGGACAGACGTAGGAGCACTGGTTGCACTGGATACACTTTGCTGCATCCCATGTCGGAACAGATACTGCGACGCCTCTCTTCTCGTATGCTGAAGCACCGAGTTCGAACTGGCCGTCCACGTGATCGACGAATGCGCTGACGGGGAGTGAGTCGCCGTCCATTCTGTCGACGGGGTCGAGGATGGAGGAAACCATCTTGACGAGTTCAGCCTTGCCTTCGTGTTCTGCGCTCTTCTTCTCGTCCGTTGCGTCAGCCCAGTCTGCGGGTACGTCAACCTTGACGAATGCGGAAGCACCGAGGTCGATTGCCTTGTGGTTCATGTCTACGATATCCTGACCCTTCTTGAGGTAGGAAGCCGTAGCCTTCTCCTTCATGTGCTGGATAGCCTCTTCCTGGGGCATGACCTTTGCAAGTGTGAAGAATGCGGACTGGAGAATCGTGTTCGTTCTCTTGCCCATGCCGATCTTCTGTGCAAGGTCGATGGCATCGATTGTGTAGAGCTGGATGTTGTTCTTGGCGATGTATCTCTTGGATGCAGCATCGAGGTGATGGTTGAGCTCGTCGAGAGTCCACTGGCAGTTGATCATGAAGATTCCGTTGGGCTTGACGTCCTGGACCATCTTGAATCCCTTGGTGACATAGCTCGGGTTGTGGCATGCGACGAAGTCTGCCTTCGAGATGTAGTAGGGGCTTCTGATGGGCTTGTCGCCGAATCTCAGGTGGGAGATTGTGACACCGCCGGTCTTCTTCGAGTCATACTGGAAGTAAGCCTGGACATACTTGTTTGTGTAGTCGCCGATGATCTTGATGGAGTTCTTGTTTGCACCGACTGTGCCGTCTCCGCCGAGACCCCAGAACTTGCACTCGATTGTGCCTTCTGCAGCTGTGTTCGGGCAGTTCTTGTCCTCTTCGAGAGAGAGGTGTGTGACATCGTCGACGATGCCGATTGTGAACTGTCTTCTGGGCTGGTCCTTCTTGAGTTCGTTGTAGACAGCGAATACGCTTGACGGAGCAGTGTCCTTGCTGCCCAGTCCGTAGCGGCCGCCGATGACTGTCTTACCTGTAACGCCGTTCTCGCTGAGAGCTGTGACGACATCGAGGTAGAGAGGTTCTCCGAGAGATCCCGGTTCCTTTGTTCTGTCGAGGACTGCAATCTTCTTTGCAGTTGCAGGGATAGCTGCGATGAGTCTGTCTGCCTTGAACGGGCGGTAGAGTCTGACCTTTACAAGACCGACCTTCTCTCCGTGAGCGTTGAGGTAGTCGATGACTTCCTCTGCGACATCGCAGATGGAGCCCATTGCGATGATGACTCTGTCAGCGTCGGGTGCTCCGTAGTAGTTGAAGAGCTTGTAGTCTGTTCCGAGCTTTGCGTTGACTTTAGCCATGTAGCTTTCAACGACTTCGGGAAGTGCATCATAGTAGCTGTTGCATGCTTCTCTGTGCTGGAAGAAGATGTCTCCGTTCTCATGAGATCCTCTCATGTGCGGATGCTCCGGGTTGAGAGCGTGTTCTCTGAATGCCTTGACTGCATCCATGTCGCACATATCCTTGAGGTCCTCGTAGTCCCATGTAGCAATCTTCTGGATTTCGTGGGATGTTCTGAAACCGTCGAAGAAGTTGATGAACGGTACCTTTCCGGAGATTGCGGAGAGATGAGCAACGGGGGAGAGGTCCATGACTTCCTGGACGTTGCCTTCGCAGAGCATTGCGAAGCCTGTCTGTCTGCATGCCATGACGTCGCTGTGGTCACCGAAGATGTTGAGTGCCTGTGTTGCGACGGTTCTTGCGGAGACATGGAAGACTGCCGGCAGCTGCTCGCCTGCGATCTTGTACATGTTCGGGATCATGAGAAGAAGTCCCTGGGAAGCGGTATAGGTGGATGTGAGTGCACCGGCTCCGAGAGAACCGTGAACAGCACCAGCTGCACCTGCTTCAGACTGCATCTCGACGACCTTGACCTGGGTTCCGAAGATATTCTTCAGACCGTTTGCACTCCACTGGTCAACGAAGTCTGCCATCGGGCTGGATGGAGTGATAGGATAAATACAGGCAACCTCACTGAAAGCATAGCTTACCCAAGCTGCTGCGTTGTTGCCGTCCATGGATTTCATTTTTCTCACCATGAATAGAGCCTCCTTGACAATTTGTCCGGACAAAAGTCCGTTAGGGAATAATCAGTTTTTCCATGAGGGATGGAAAAAGTCCGCACCGGACCCGTCCTTTCCTCAAGGCACTCTGATAGGATAAACCCAATCCCTTCTATTTTCAACCTGTCAGTTGATCATACCCTCTGTCAATTTCGGGTATTGTTTTTGCACTTTTAAGACGGGAAAGAGTGCACGCCGGTTCATTCTAACTCCGTTGATTGCAAGAAAAAGCCGGACAAGGGAAGAAAAGCCTGATTCCTTTCCCTCCGGGGGCGGAGAGAGGGACGGGGGACAATACCTCAAGAACCCACCGAATCTACACTTTCCTTTCTCTCTTTTCTGCTTATATTCATTAACGGAGGTGTCATGAAAACCGAACTGTTTGACATAGAGGCGAAGAAGAGAGAGCTGACGGAGAAGATGGAGAAGCAGATGAGGGCGAGAGTGAGGAGTTCGACCTATCCCCTTCGGGCGCTTCTTTCCTATTACCGCTCTGCAATGATGGAGGTGGAGACGAAGTTCCGTGTACTCGACGAGCAGTTCTCCCTTTCCTACGACCGCAACCCCATAGAATCGATCACGACCCGGCTCAAGGCGATAGACCAGATCTACGACAAGGCGAGGAGGAAGGGAATCCCCATCTCCCTCGACGCAATCGAGAAGAACATATACGACATCGCGGGCGTCAGGGTCGTCTGTCCCTTCGAGAGGGACATATACATGCTCCGCGATTCCATTCTCAGCCACGACGACGTGACTCTCTTCGAGGAGAGGGACTATATAAAGAATCCAAAGCCCAGCGGCTACAGGAGCCTTCATCTCATTGTCGAGGTTCCGATCTATCTCGATAAAGGCAAGAAGCTCATGAAGGTCGAAATCCAGCTGAGAACGATGGCGATGGACCAGTGGGCCTCCCTCGAGCACCGGCTCATGTACAAGAAGGACATACCGGACGACGTTTCGAAGGAACTCAGGAAGAAGCTCCTGAGGTGCGCCGAGATAAACCGGGAGCTCGACGGCTACATGCAGGAGATAAAGGACGTGACGGACCTATACCTGACGGAGCAGGCCTGAGATCACCTCTCCGTCGGTGTCTTCCATCCCGATACCGAAGAGCGAGAGGATTGTGGGGCCCTCGTCGACAAGGCGTGCCTTCCCGATAACTTTTCCTTTCTCCGCTCTTCTCCCGCATACGGTAAACGGAGGGAGCGGACCGTCGGACGGCGTGTAGCCGTGAGTCGATTTCTGTATCTTTCTTTCGTCGGCCCGGGACCTTTCCATGAGAGGCGGGAAGGTGAGGGACGGGTGGAATATGAGGGAGCCTTCGCTTACGAGAACAAGGGAGAAGGGACCCGAGAGGCGGTATTTCCTCTCTGCTTCCTCGCGCGTGAGTATTCTTCTTATCGTACCGGGGTATTGCCGCTGTATGTCTTCGAATACCTTCACGGCATCATCTTCCGTAATGCCTTTGAGATAGACTTCCGCCGTGAATGCCGAAGGATGCACGATTATTCTGTAGTCTTCTGTTCTACCTTCGGGTGATACGCTTATATACCCCATGTCCTTAAGGACCCTGTTGATTGAGAAGACACTTTCTATGTTCTTCTGCCCGTGGTCCCCGAGGAGGAAGAATGTGGTGCTGTCATATTCCCCCGTGTCCTGTACGGCTTTGATGATTCTTCCGATTGAGTCGTCTATGAAGTCGTATGCTCCTTCGAGAACGCTTTTCTCCGGGCCGTGGGCGTGCTTTATGTGGTCGATTTCGGAGAGGTGTATGAGAGTGAGGTCGGGTCTGCAAGTACGGATTATCCTTTCCGAGGCTGCTGCCGTGTAGAGGTCGTAGAAGGGCTTTGTCCTGTCCGAGAGGAGCGGTCTTACCTCTTCGAACACGGGCCAAGCCGCCGGGGAGACAGCCTTTCTGTACATCGCCTCCACGTTTCCCGTGGTCTTTATCGGCCATATTTCGGGGATCGTGTAGAGGGCGTTTCCTCCAGCGAGCGTCGGCCAGGAAACGGAGGCCGTGACGAGGTCGTGATCGTTGGCGTAGTCGATTATCGTCTTACGTTTATGGCACTCTCCCCACCAGAACCAGTCGTTCGCCTCCTTTTCGGGAGTGAATATCTCGTTGTGGTAGATTCCGTTCCTGTCGGGAAAGCAGCCCGTGACTATCGCGGCATGGCAGGGGTAGGTGTAGGATGGGACGACAGTCTCCATCTCCTCCACGAGTGACGATGAGGAGAGAAGGCGGGAAGTGTTCTCTCTTTTTCCGAGCTCCTTGAAATCCTCCTTCGTTGCAGCGTCGATGCTGATTACGACAGCCTTATCTTTCACCGTTCTGTCTCCCCGTCACTCTTACGAAGAGTTTCTGCGGAAGTTCGTGGACTATGACGATTCCGAGAACCATGCCGAGGCATGCCTTGGCGGCATCGCTGCCGCTCGAGAGGGCCTTATCCATCTCCTCGGCAACAAGGTAGTAGACCGTCCAGTATATGTCGGCTCCGGGAACAAGTGTGAAGATTCCCGCGATGAGGAATATGATTTCGGGAGTCTTCATTCTCACGGCAAGGAGACGCGCGATGAAGGTAACGACTGCGGATGAGAGGAATATCGCAAAGCCGTAGCCTGTGAACGGCCGGATGAGAGAGAAGACTATCCAGCCCGCAACTCCGGTGAGGCCGCAGCTGAGCCAGTAGCGCGGCGGGATGTTGTAGAGGACGGAGAATGCGACGGTGCCGACGAATGAAGCAAGAATGACGTACCAGCTCACAGACTGAGTCCTCCCAGGAACCTCGAATAGAAGGCGAGGGGAGTTCCGACTCCGATTGCGATGCATATGAAGACGAAGAGCGAGTCCATGAGTCTCACCACCCCCGATATGTAATCGCTGTGCGCTATGTCCCTTATTCCGTTGACGAAGCTCACTCCGGGAATGAGGGGGATGATGGCGCCGGCAATCATCGCGTTCATGTTCGCTCCGATTCCACGGTGGTGGAAGATGAGACATATTATCGTGACAAGCGCCGCTCCGGCGATGTTCTTCGTGATCTTCGTAAGGTGCTTCTTTGCAACGAGCTCGGAGAAGAGTCCGAGAATGAAGCCCGCCAGAAGCGCAATCAGGGCGTCGGTGAAGGTCCCGCCGTAGAGAAGCGAGAAGGCACCCGAGCCGAGGGCGGTTGCACAGATGATGAGAGGACTCGGCTCACTGTGGAGGGAATCGATTCTCACAAGTTCCCTTCTTACTTCGTCGAGAGTGTATTTTCCTCTGCAGATTTCCCTCGAGAGCTGGTTTATCTCATTGACCTTGGCAAGGTTCGCGCTGTTCGAGGGAATGAACCTGACGCGGGCTGAGGTGTTGCCTTCTCTGTCGACAGCGGAGGAGAGAATGCCGTTCGTGAGAACGAAGAAGTCACCGTCCTCTATTCCGTAGTAGCGTGCAACGCGGCTTAACGTGTCCTCGGTGCGGAAGATCTCCGCTCCGTTCTCGAGGAGTATTCTGCCCATTTCAGTACACACCTTCAGGATATCACCGGCGCTTTCACCCATAAAAAATTCTCTCCGTCAACATTCTATTCCCGATTGGGATTTTGTTGTCAACAGAGAGAATCAGGCTTTACCTTTCCCGGTCTTACTTCAGTGTGGACTTCGAGAGGAGAGCTTCAGCCTCGGCTGTGCTGAGATCGTAGTTCCAGAAGAGCTTGTAGATTTCCTGAGCCTTCTCGACCATGCTGTAGTTGTAGAGGTCGGGATAGACGAGGTTTCCGAGCCACCAGACACCGAGGAGCATGTTCATTGAAGGCGGGTTTGCCATCCAGTTGTAGGGAGTGGAGGGTACTTCATAGTAGGAGCCTTCCCTGACTGCATCGAGCTGGAGCCATGCTTCGTCTGTTCCGACTGTGTCGTAGATCGAGCCGGAAGTGAATACGATGACGTCCGGATCGGTGAGAAGAATCTGCTCCATGTTGACGGAGTCGCCTGTTCCCTTGTTCGAGTGGTTCTCGAGTACGACTGCGTTGTTCGCACCGATGAGAGAGATGACCTGTGCGTGTGTCGAACCGTCAGCGAATACGTTGAGACCTGCCGAGCCCGTAGCGTACATGACGCTCTTACGTGTTTCGTCCGTGAGCTTGGCGCTGTTGTCTGCAGCCATCTGTAGTGTCTCCTCTACAAACGATGCAAGCTCTTCACCCTTTTCCTCCTTACCGAAGATCTCTCCGAGAGAGCGGAATGCGGATGCCATGTGCTCCAGGTCGCTTTCAATGAAGATTACGGGGATTCCCAGCTGCTCCTGGAGAGCGTCCATGTCTTCCCTGATTCCGTCCTTGTAGTCACCGAGGTCGATGATCACGTCCGGATCGAGAGCAAGAATCTGCTCCATGTTGAGGGATGCCTTGCTGCCGTAGAACTGGCCCGTTGCGGGGAGTGTTGCGATTCTTTCGGGAAGGAATGCAGCCGTACTCTCGCTGATGGTGGAGTTCACGGAAACCATCTCATCGGGCGCGAATACGCTGAGGAACATCGTTGCGACTGCTCCTGAGGGACATACCTTCGTAATATGCGCAGGAATCGTCACCTCTCTTCCGCAGGAATCAGTGAAAACTCTCTCTGCCGTTTCCTCAACTGTCACTTCGCTGACAGGCTGTGCGACAAGAGCAAATGCCATGAGTACAAAACAGAATAATGCAATGAATTTCTTCATATTATTTTCTCCTTTCGTTATATTTTCGGAAACATTACGGTTTAAGTCAACAACATTATCTCTGTCGCGGGTAGGTGTGAATATACGGAAAACGAAGAAAATCGAGCTGAAATTCAGCTATATATAAGAAACCGCGGTAGTGTGTGAAGTATTACGTAAAATGCGAAAGAAGAGGCGCCCCTTCCGGAGCGCCGTATGCTATACGTTTCTTCCCGCCTTTTCCGACACTTCCCTGATGTGCTGAGATAGAGCAGGGGAGAGTTCATCCATGTTCCCGAGTCTCCATGTCCAGTTGCCGGACCCGGTTCCGGGCGTGTTGATTCTCGCTTCCTTCCCGAGTCCCAGCCAGTCCCCGAGAGGGACGACCATCAGGAACGAGGAGCTCTCCATGCCGTACTTTATGACGGCTTCCCTCAGGTCCTTCTTCCGCTTTACTCCGAGCTTCTTCATCGCGGTGTCCGCATATTCCTTATTCAACGGGTCATCAACCCAGCCCTGAAGCGTGATGTTGTCATGCGTTCCCGTGAAGCACACGGAGTTGTACGGGTAGTCCTTCGGGTCCCAGTCTCCCTTCTCCCTGGGGTCGAATGCGAACTGGAGGACCTTCATTCCCGGCCATCCGGAGGCCTTGAGGAGATCGATGACCTCCTGCGTCAGGTAGCCCAGGTCCTCAGCCGTGAACCTTATGTCGGGGAACGAGGCGTTGAGCGTGTCCGTGAAGGACCTTCCGGGTCCCTTCACCCACTTTCCGACTCTCGCTGTCTTTTCGCCGTACTTCACGGTGTAGTAGCTCTCGAGTCCCCTGAAGTGGTCGAACCGCAGGGCGTCGTAGAGCTTTCCCTGGGCTTCTATTCTTCTCTTCCACCAGCTGTAGCCGTCTTCCTTCATCCTCTTCCAGTTGTAGAGAGGGTTTCCCCAGAGCTGGCCGTCATGATTGAAGTAATCGGGCGGCACTCCGCTGACTTCGTCGGGAACGCATTCCTCGTCGACCTGGAACATCTCCCTGTCAGCCCAGACGTCCTGGCTGTCCGGGGCGACGTAGATCGGGATGTCACCGATAATCGAGATTCCCTTCTCCTTCGCATAGGCCTTCAACTCATTCCACTGACGGAAGAAGAGAAACTGCAGGAAAGTGAAGAACTCGATATCTTCTCTGAGAAGAACACGGTATTTCGCGAGTGTCTCTTCGTCTCTCGAGAGGGCCTTCCTGTCGTCCCACTCCGAGAGCCCCTTCATACCGAAGTGTCTCTTGAGGGCCATGAAGAGAGTGTAGTCGTCAAGCCAGGAGGATTCGTCCTTTCTGAAGGCTTCGATTTCGGAAGCGTATCTTTCCCTTCCGTTTTCATAGGCTATGTGGAGCACGTCGAAGCGCGAGGAGTAGATTGCACCGTAGTCGACCTTCTCCGGTCTCTCTCCCCAGAAGCGCGAGGTTATATCCTCTTCTTTCAGGAGGCCGTCTTCGACGAGGAAATCGAGGTCGATGAAGTACGGGTTCCCCGCAAAGGACGACAGCGACTGATACGGGGAATCCCCGTAGCTTGTGGGCCCGAGGGGGAGAATCTGCCAGTATTTCTGGCCCGAGGAGGAGAGAAAATCTATGAAGTCATAGGCGCACTTTCCCATTGTCCCGATTCCGTACGGAGAGGGGAGCGAGAAGAGCGGCATGAGTATTCCGGAATATCTTTTTTCCATAATTTCGAGTCTCTTCGAATACCGCCCCGTGGAGGCGGTATTCATGATAAATAAAGATTGAGGAGGGTTATCAGCCCTTGACTGCGCCTGCCGCGACACCCTTTATGATGTGCTTCTGGCAGCAGAGGTAGAAGATGATGACGGGGATGATTCCCATGAGAATCATGGCCATCGTCGCACCCAGGTCCACTCTGCCGTAGCTTCCCTGCAGATACTGAATCTGAATCGGAATCGTCTTGTACCTGTTGATGTCGAGCACCAGGTACGGCAGGAGGTAGTCGTTCCATACCCACATGATCTCGAGGATGGAGACGCTGATCAGTGTCGGTTTCATGACGGGAAGGACGATTGTGAAGAATGTCCTCACGGGGCCGCAGCCGTCGATTACCGCCGCTTCCTCCATCTCGATGGGAACGCTCTTGACGAAGCCCGCGAACATGAAGATTGCAAGCCCCGCACCGAAACCGAGGTAGATGATCGGAATTGTGTAGGGGGTGTTGAGCTTGAGCTTGTCAGCCGTGAACGAGAGCGAGAACATGACCATCTGGAAGGGAACGATCATCGAGAAGATGCAGAGATAGTATACGATTCTCGAAACAAGAGAGTCGATTCTCGAGATGTACCATGCGCTCATGCTCGTGCAGAGTATGATGAGGAAGGTCGACGCTATTGTTATGAAGAACGAGTAGAGTATGCACTTGATGTAGGGATAGTTCCCCGCAGTCATTCCGTTGATGAAGTTGCTCCATCCGGCCCATTCCTCTCCGAAGGGGAGCGAGAATGTGTCGGTCTTGACGTAGGTGTTGACCTTGAAGGAGTTCACGAGCACCAGGAATACAGGGAATACCCAGATGAGTGCGATTATACCGAAGAGTACCGAAAGGAGATTGAGTCTTGTTCTTTCTGTCTTGAGACCTGCCATTACTGCTGTACCTCCTTTTCTCTTGTAGCCTTGAGCTGCAGGAGTCCTATCGCGGCGACGAGTATGAAGAATATGACGGCCTTCGCCTGTGCCGTGCCGCGTGCGTTCTTACCCGTCATCATGTATGTCGAATAGATGTTGAGTGCGAGCATCTCCGATGCCGACACCTGCTCTCCGTTAACGTAGCTGATCGGGAGTCCTCCCGTGAGGGCGAGGTTCTGGTCGAAGAGCTTGAAGCCGTTCGAGAGGGTGAGGAAGGTGCAGATTGTGATCGAGCTCATGACGTTGGGGATTGTTATCCTGATGAGCGTCTGCCATCTCGAGGCGCCGTCGATCTTCGCAGCCTCCATCATGTCCTCGGGGATTGCCTGGAGTCCCGCGATGTAGATGATCATCATGTAGCCCACCTGCTGCCAGCACATTAGAATCACGAGGCCCCAGAAGCCGAGCTTCTCATCCATGAGTATCGACGTACCGTACTTCGACAGTACTCCGTCGAAGATCATCGACCAGATGTAGCTCAGGACGATTCCTCCGATGAGGTTCGGCATGAAGAAGACCGTTCTGTAGATGTTGCTCAGCTTCATCTTCTGCGTCAGTGCGAGGGCGAAGGCGAAGGCGAGGAGGTTGATCAGCACTACGGAGACTACCGTATAGAGTGCGGTGTACCAGAAGGCATGAACGAATGACGGGTCTGTGAGGGCCCTTGTATAGTTGCTCAATCCCACGAATTTTGTCTTCGTGATGATTGTGAATTGGCATAGTGAGAGATATATACCCTGTATGAAGGGCCATATGAAGCCGATTGCGAAACATATGAGCGTGGGGCCCATGAAGAGCGGAAACCAGCGCTTGATCGGCTTTTTGATGAGAGCGGAGCTGAGTCCTCCCTCGCTTTTGTGAACTTTCCTTGGTTTTGAAGCCATTGTTGAATCTCCACGTGTGAAATTGTGTCGGGAACAAAAAAGAAGGGCGGGTCGAAGCCCGCCCTCTGTGACTCAGGCTCAGTGAGTGTTCTTGTACTGTGTAGCCCAGCCCTGGATGAATGCCGTCCTGACGTTCTCCCAGTTTGCATCTGTCTGGTCTGCATCGTAGATGTTCATTGCAGATACCAGTCCTGCTCTCCAGTCGTCGACGTTCGGAGTATAGTTGAATGCCCATGTCATGACATACTTGCCTTCGTTGCTGTACTCGTTAGCTGCATCGAGGAAGACGTTTCCGCTTGCTGCTGCCGACTTGTAAGGAATAGCACCGAATGTCTCTGCGAGAGCCTTTGTGCCCTTCTCGGATGTGACCATCCAGACCATGAAGTCGATTGTTGCCTGGATATCTTCTTCGCTAGCGTTGCAGTTGACTGCCCAGCAGTTCTCGGTTCCGCATGCGAGGCCGGCATTCTCTTCGCCGTCAACACCGCAGTAGAGAGGAATCATCGTGAGAGTATCGGGGTCTAAGCCGTATGTACCTGTGAGTGCACTGTATTCCCAGTTGCCGTTCTGATAGAAGACTGCCTTCTTTGTTCCGAATTCAGCTTCTGCATCGTAACCGCCTGTGGAGAGTGTAGCAGGATCATATGCGCTGTTGTTGATGTAGAGATCCCAGATGTTCTTGTAGTTCTCGAGGTAAGCGCCTGTGACTGTTGCGGGCTGAGGACCGGATGTCCAGCCGTTGTCTCTTGCTTCGTAGTAGAGAGCAACGTTTGCAAGGTGACCGGAGAATCTCCAGGAAGAGGAGGAATCCATTCCGCTGGATGTGAATGCATCGAAGCCGAGCTCGGATGAGCGTGCGTGGATGTCTTCAGCAACTGCCTTGAGGGATGCGAAGTCCTTGATGTCACTGACGGAGTAGCCAGCCTGTGCAAGGAGTTCCTTGTTCACGATGATGCCGAAGCATTCGTAGCAGTAGCCGATCGAGCAGAGCTTGCCGTTCTCGTCATAGAGATTGTAAGCGTCTGTATTGAGCTCGTTGGCAATAGCTGTACCTGTGAGGTCGAGGCAGAAATCACCCCATTCTGCAACTGCTGCATCGTTACCGACGATGAAGAGTGTGGGAGCTGAGGACTTTGCCATCTCTGCGATGAGTGTCTCGTTGTACTTTCCGCTTGCTGCCGTAACGACCTTTACCTCGACGCCTGTCTCGGCTGTGTATTCTGCTGCAAGGCTCTGAAGAGCTGCATCCGATTCCGGCTTGAAGTTGAGCCAGTAGACGCTGCCTTTCTTGGCTGTTGAAGTTGCTTCTGCCGCGCCCTGTGCGAAAACAGATGTGAGAGCAAGAGCGACAACAAGAAGAATGACTGTGAATTTCTTCATTTGTTTACCTCCAAATCCCCGTAGTACGAGGATTCAATTTTCATTTTCAATTTCATGTTACACCGGTTTAGTAGAAATGCAAGGAAAATTTGAAAATTCTTCTGCTAAATCGGTACACTTGTCTGATGATTACGGAGAACATAAAAATAATGTCATAAAATTAAGTATTTCATTAAAATTTAGTTTTCCGACAAAATCCGTCCCGTTTCCTTTGAACTAACCATTTTTAATACCTGCTAAATTTGGTTAGTACGCCTTTATTCTCTCTTATTTTTATGTTTTCCTCTTTTTTAAGGCTGGAAATCGTTTCTATCAATAATAATTTCAGCGGGAATTC
>CAVFVX010000063.1:0-13598 GCA_963626075.1 Acutalibacteraceae bacterium | reverse complement strand
CCCTCGACAAGAAGAGCGGAAACGCTGAAGTCAACAAGTACTACGAGGGCTATGCCGCAACTCTCGGATCTCCCTTCTATGTAAATGCGGAGCTCTCCTCGATGTCGGACAGACAGGAGGCGCTGAGCATCCTCGAGTACGCGAAGCTTCTCATCAATGCGCGTCTTCCGTATTCCAGGAGCGACCTCAACAGGGAGAAGATGGAGAGCGAGCTCGGGAAAATCGAGGCCAGGATCAGCGAGTGGAAATAGCGGGATAACCACATCTCATGACGACAGGGGCATCTGCTAAAGGGCGGGTGCCCCTTTCCTTTGCCTTTTTCCGATTCTGTTGGAGTTCTGACAGAATCGGGCTTTGGACGTGTTCCTATAGGTATCAGATATAGAATTTTATAGAAATTATATAATAAAAGTGTAGAAAAGTGTTGAAAAGTGGGTGGAAGTGGGATAGAGTGTCATTGTATATACGGGGGATGACCCCGAAAGTGGAAGGTGAAGATGCAGTTTCTCACAGGAATGTATGATGGGAAGATAGACGACAAGGGCCGTCTGTCTCTGCCGGCACGACTGAGAACTGCTCTCGCTTCGGAAAGCGTTGTGATTCTTCCGGGTCTGGATGAGAACCATCTGATGCTGATGACGCCCGACTACTTCGAAAACCAGTTCTGTAAGCAGATACTCTCAACCCCACTGGCGCTTATGGACAGGGAGAAGAGGCAGCTCGTGAGAAAACTGATATCACCGGCACAGTATGTGGAGATAGATTCCGCCGGAAGAATCGGCATCCCGCCGCGTTCGCGCTCGATTGCCGCTCTTTCCCTCAAGAGCCCCGTGCTTCTTGTCGGAACGGGATACGCCGTCGAGATATGGAATCCGGAAAAGTACGAAGAGGAAGAGGGAGAAGACGATATTTCGATAAGCGACCTCGCACAGAAGATATATGACGGAGAGAGGAACTGAGGATGGAATTTCTACATTACCCCGTAATGCATGACGAAGTACTTTCGAGTCTTACTCTCCCCGAAGACAGGGACAGCGTCCTCATAGACTGCACGACGGGGGAGGGCGGACACACGAAGCTCTTTCTTGAGAAGTATCCCCGCGTTACAGTCATCGGACTCGACAGAGACAGTGAAATACAGAAGAAGGCCGTGGAAAGGCTGAAGGAGTATACTACAAGGTTCCAGCCGGTAAACACCTGGTTCAACGACTACCTTTCCTCACGCGAAAGCGAAAGCGCCGACGCGGTTCTCTTCGATCTCGGCATCTCGATTTTCCACTATGAGGAAAGCGAGAGAGGCTTTTCGTTCCGTAAGGACGAGGAACTCGATATGAGACTCGATACCTCCCAGAGTCTCACTGCCGCGACCGTGGTGAACGAATACCGCGAAGATACGCTTGCCGACGTTATCTACCGTTACGGCGAGGAACGCTACTCGAGGCGTATTGCGAGAGCGGTATGCGAATACCGTCAGGGTAAGAGAATCGAGACGAGCAGGGAGCTCGCCGACATCATCTGGAGTTCGGTTCCGCGGGAATACCGCTACGGCCGTATTCACCCCGCGACGCGTACCTTCCAGGCGCTGAGAATCGAGGTGAACAGGGAACTCGACAGAATCGAACCGGCCCTGACGGAGGCGCTGAGGGTTCTGAGGAAAGGGGGAAGGGTTGCCGTAATCACCTTCCACTCCCTGGAGGACAGGATCGTCAAGTGGACCTTCAAGGACAGAGCAGAGAAATACGGAGACATAAGGATTCTCACGAAGAAGCCGATTGTCCCGACAGATATGGAATGTGACGAAAATCCTCCGTCACGGTCAAGCAAGCTGAGGGTTGTGGAGAAGATATAAAATGAAGTACAGGGAAAACACAAGAAACAGAATGGATCTGAGAGCAAAGGTCATCATCGTTCTTTCTCTCATCGTAGCCTTTTTCGTCATACTGGTGCCGATCTGGCAGAAGGGTGTGACAAGAAGAAACCACTATGAACTTCTCATCGCGGAAGGCAGACTCGAGAGCATGGAGGAAGAGGAGAGAAGCCTCGTCGCATACATTCTCGAGAAGGGTAATGACACAGCAGCAGTACGTGAAGCTGTAGCGGGAGTCTGACAAAGAGGAAAAGACGGGTATGAAACTGGACGGGACAATTGACAGAAGAGCGGTGTATGACGACTTCGAATATACCGCTGCTGGTGAAACGGCAGAGGAGAACGAAGGATTCTTCTCTCCCTTCACGTTTCTCTGCTTCATTCTCGTCCTCACTCTCTTCGGCCTGTTGTCTCTTTTTTCAGCTTCCTACGACGCAGCACTGAGAGAGGGCGGAACCTTCTATTCGCTCTTCCTATACCAGATTCTCGGACTCGTACTCGGCGGCGTTGTCGGACTCGGTATGTGCTTCATGCCCGTCGGAGTCCTCAGAAGGAGCTGGTTCGTTCTGCTTCCTCTCTACATTGTTCTCGCTTCACTTCTTGCGTTCGAGACGGGAATAATGTATTCAGATTCCTTCATCCAGACGACGGGACTCATCGGAACGGTGAGCGCGGTCTTCATGCTCAGTGATCTGGTTCCCCGTATAAGACGCCGAGAGAAGGGCGGACTGAGACTGATTGTTCTCTCTCTCGGTCTTGTAATCACTCTAGTGAGCCAGGCACTCCTCTCCGGGAGCGGATGGTATGTGCTGACATGTCTTGTAATTATTTCGTCGCTTTTATCGATGAAGACGAAGAGAAGCTACACGCTTTATTTCATAATATGCATGGTTCTTCTTCTCGTCATTCTGACTGTATCTTCTCCGGTGCTGCTCGAGAACTTCACGGATACGCTCTTCACGGGTAACACCACAACTGAAGTGTATCTTTCCGAGTGTGCGATAAGGGAAGGCGGAATGACGGGAACGGGCATCGGCAACGGGCTCTACAAGCTCGGAATAATCCAGAATGCCGAAGGCGAGTACATATTCGCCACAATCTCCGAGGAAACGGGGATTATCGGACTCGTGGTAATACTTTTCTCCTCCGTGATGATAATGATCATCGGCTACAGAAGCTCCTCGAGGTCACTCAGACGCGACGATATGTTCGTATCATCATTCACACTTACTTCGGTCACAATGATAGTGTTCTCACTATTTGTAAATATGCTCTACGTTTCCGGACTGTCGCCATTTGACGGGGTTCCGCTTTTACTCTTTTCATACAGTCCGGTAAACGAAGGCATAACCACAGTCATGGTGGTGCTTTTATTCAAGTTCATCTTCCGTACCGGGAGGACCGCCGGAAAATGACGAAGAGAAGAAACATCACTGTGATTATGGTGACTTTACTCTTCCTCTGTGCCCTCATCCTGTCATACGGGATGAAAGGGCGCTTTACTTTGGAGGAGTATTCGTTCTCATCCGCATTCACAACGTACTCTATGGAGCGTCCAGCCCTCAAGGTAATCGGGAAGAACAGACTCGGCGTCTCGAAGGGGGGAATAAGAGAGACGCTCGAGAGCCTTCCGTACATCGGGAAGGCCGGGATTTCCGTGAAGGGAACGGTGCTTGAGATAAACGCCGAAGAGAAGGATGAGGGGCTCATAATCACAGACGGGGAAAGGTGGTATTTCTATTCCGATGCTTTATCATCTCTTGACAGCAGGGATGTCTATCCTCTATCTATGCGCTATCTTGTGCTCAATGTTGAAAGCTCGCTTCTCTCCTCCTTCCTCACGTCTTCCTTCGGAAGCGAGGAAGTGAAAATGATTGACACTTTGAAGAGTGTAAAACCGGATTCAGCCTTGATAACAAAGGCGGAATATGACAATAATAATTCCAGTGTTTATTCCGGTTCCCTCAGACTCACTCTCTCCTCTCTGAATGCGTCTCTTGTCATAAAGGACATAAGGGATATTTCAAGACTGGACGAGGCAGTCTCCATCATGGAAACGGAATATTCGGAATCTAGCGACAGACTGTCGGGAGTCACTACGGAATATGTACTCTCGGACGGAATGCTTATCAGGATGAGGTGACGATTGTGGCTGCAGACAAGACTATAGTTGGACTGGATATCGGGACGTTTTCAACCCGTGTTGCCGTCGGCTCCGTCAGCAGGGACGGCCAGCTCGTCATCGAGAGCGTCACGGAACGCCCGAGTGAGGGGGTCCGTAACGGTTCGATTGTCAACATCGAGCAGACGATGAAGGTCCTGGGGCAGGTTGTCTCCGACGCGGAAGTGCAGTCGGGGAGCGAAATCAGCTCTGTAATCATCGGTCTCGGCGGTGACCAGATAAGGGGAATACGCTCCAACGGTGTCGTCGGAATCAACAGCAAGGACCAGGAGATAACGAAGGACGACATCAGACGTTCTATCGATGTCGCAAGGAACATCCAGCTTCCTCAGAACATGGAGATTCTTCATTCGCTGGTGCAGGATTTCTACGTCGACAACCGTGCGGGGATCAAGGACCCTGTGGATATGCTCGGTCACAGACTCGACACTAAGATTCTTCTTGTACTCGGCTCGTCTCCGATTATCCAGAACCAGAAGAAGTGTGTGCAGAAATCGGGACTCAACGTCCAGAAGATAATATTCCAGACCCTTGCGGATGCAGAGGTTGTTCTCTCCCCCGAGGAGAAGGACATGGGAGCCATCGTCATCGACATCGGTGCGGGTACGACGAACTACATCGTATACTCTTCCGGATCGGTTGTTCACGTCGGCGGAATCAACAGAGGAAGTGACCTTGTCACGAGTGATATCTCGTACCTGTTCCAGCTTCCGAAGGCGGCGAGTGAGTCTCTCAAGATCACCGACGGCTCCTGCTACAGCCCGGGAATCGGAAAGGATGAGACAATCGTCACTCCGTCTCTCGGCGGCAAGCCCAGCATTAGAATGCCGAAGAGGGAGTTTGCGAAGGTGATAGAGGCGAGAATGGCCGAGATTCTTCTGATGGTCCAGGAAGACCTCCAGACGAACAGCGTCCAGGGAACCTACGGCGCGGGAATCGTACTAGTCGGAGGCGGCGCTCTCATGAGCGGGGTAACCGAACTTGCGGCTGAGATTTTCAGAATGCCTGCAAGAATCGGATTTCCGGAAGCCATAAGCGGACTTGACAGGACTTACATAGATCCCAAGTACGCAACGGTGCTCGGACTCTTCAAGAGCGAAGCAAGGCGCTGCCGTGATACAAGCGACATGTCGGGTATGAAGGAAAAGAAGGGAATCGGCAGCAGAATCGGCCGTTTATTCGGAAAACTGTTTTGAGGTGAGATATGAGCTTCAATTTATTTGATATAGAAGATACTACTACAGGGGAGCAGACGACTCCCACCATCATCAAGGTCATCGGTGTCGGCGGAGGCGGCGGTAATGCCGTCAACAGAATGATTGCCAACGGGCTCAAGAAGGTAAGCTTCGTGGCCCTCAATACAGATGTCCAGGCTCTTCAGAGATCCAACGCCCAGACGAGAATCGCAATAGGCAAGGAGCTCACCGGAGGTCTCGGGGCAGGCGGACAGCCCGAAATCGGGGAGAAGGCCGCACTCGAGAGCAAGGAGGAGATCAAGAAGGAGATCGAGAACAGCGACATGGTCTTCATCACCGCTGGAATGGGAGGCGGAACGGGAACGGGTGCCGCAGCCGTCGTCGCGGAGATTGCAAAGGGGTGCAACGCCCTCACTGTCGCAGTAGTCACGACTCCATTCTCCTTCGAGGGAAAGAAGAAGCTCCAGCTTGCCGAGCAGGGAATCGAGAAGCTCAGAAAGAGCGTCGACACTCTCATCATCATCCCGAACCAGCACCTCCTGAACGTAGTCGAGCAGAATACCCCTATTAAGAAGGCATTCCTTCTTGCGGACTCGGCACTTCTGCAGGCAGTACAGGGAATAAGCGACCTCATCACGGAGCCGGGTGAAATCAACATAGACTTCGCCGACGTCAAGACAGTCATGAAGGGTAAGGGTGATGCGCTCATAGGACTGGGATTCGGCGAAGGCACCGACAGGGCGATAGAAGCAGCAAAGCAGTCGATAAACAATCCTCTTCTCGAGAATGCATCAATCGAGGGAGCGAAGGCCGTACTTGTCAACATCGCGGGAGGCGACAATCTCACGCTTCAGGAATACCAGGACGTCGTCGAGCTCATTACGAAGAACGTCGACGAGGAGGCTCTCATCACTGCAGGTCAGTCATACAATCCGGCACTGGGAGAGAGAATACGCGTTACTGTCGTTGCCACGGGCTTCGAGCACAGAAGCGTCTCCACGGGCTCGAACGCTTCCGAACTCTTCGGAACGAACAAGGCCGGAAAGGAAGCTGCAGGACAGAGTGAAGTGCAGGAGACGAGAAAGGAAACACCGGAAAAGCCTTCGTACACGCAGAACAATTCCAATCCCGCGCCTGGTGCAGGTGTCATCAACATCAACAGATGGACGGATCTCAAGAACCAGATTTCGCAGAGACAGGGCGGAAACAACGACTATACGACTCCTTCCATTCTGAGAATGAGGAACGATGACGACGACTGAGCTCTCCGCCACTGAAAAGGACCTTGTCGACCTTTTCAGCGACAGCCTTGTTTATGTTTTCCGTCTTTCGGAGAAGACGAGAGAGGTTTACACTCATGAAGCCTCTCTCTTTCTTTTATACCTTGATTCATGCGGAAGAAGAATCGAGGAATGCACTCCGCTGGATATAGAGAACTACATAAAGAAGCGCACGGACGACGAAAAGCTCAACGAGCGAACTGTGAGCAAGACTCTCTCCTCTCTCAGAACCTTCTTCAGATTCCTGATGAACGAGAAGATCGTTTCCTCGAATCCCGCGAAGATGGTGAAGAAGCCGAAGGAAGGGGTTCATCTTCCCCGAACTATATCGGAAGGGGAAATAGACGAAATCATGGCGACATTCTCCGACGACGAACTGGGAATGAGGGACTATGCACTCTTCGAGCTCATCTATTCCTCGGGAATGAGAATCAGCGAGGCCGTGTCCCTCGATGTTTCGTCATACCGCCCGGGGGAGAGAAGCGTCAGCGTAATCGGAAAGAGAAACAAGGAGAGGGTTGTCTTCATCGGGGACAATGCCGTCAATGCACTGGATAACTATCTCTCATCGTCCCGGCCGAAGCTCATCAGCAGGAAGAACACAAAGGAGAAGGCGCTTTTTCTCAACAGGCGCGGAGGACGCCTCACGCGGCAGGCTGCGCACCTGAGGTTCCACAGTGTAGTCGACGTCCTCGGACTCGACGCAACGATACATACCCTCAGGCATTCCTTTGCCTCACACATGCTCGTCCACGGAGCGGATATAAGGTCGGTGCAGGAGATGCTCGGGCACGCAGACATCAAGACGACGCAGATCTACACCCAGCTCGATACCTCCACTCTGCTCTCAAACTTCGACAGATTTTCGACCTTGGACACTCTTTTTGACAATAAAGAGGACTAATCGCGTTATATAAAGTGTGAATGCGAAGAGAGAAACGGAAACGACTGACTACAGAGGAATAACGGTAAGATACATCGGCTCCCTTCCCGGGGAGAAGGCTGTCTTCTTCGCCTACGGAAAGGGAGGCGGAAAGGATGAGAGGCGGAGCGTCTACATAAGTGCGCTCGAGGCTCTCGAGAGCGGTTACAGCATCATATATACTCCTTCTCTCTATCTTTCATATGCCGTTGAGAAGGCAGCACGGGACACAGTCAGGGGTTCGATCTACGCCTTCTGCCCGATGGGGCTCTGGAGTGTGAAGGAGAGGGTGATCAGCGATTCCCTCATTACGGGAGGAGGAGCCGTGAGCATAGTCGAGAACGACGCAGTCTTTTCATACGAGGCGATGCTCGGGAAGGATTATCTTGCATCCAGTATGTGCTCGGCCGTCGTCATGTGCTCCTTCCGCGGCCGTCATATTCCCCACTTCGTAGATACCGCCCTCCAGGACGGAAAGAGCCTCTGCGTACTGAAAACAGGGTTGATATATCCTCCGCTGAGGGAACTCGTGAGGGAAGGGGCGGAGGCCGTCGACTCGTTTTCCTCGTTTCTCTCGTCTCCCTGTGTAATCGCATACCCCGATGAAAACGGAATCTATGGAATAGAAGACGCCCGTTTTGATATAATGTCCCCGCGTCGATAACAATGGAAAACCGGGAATACGTTTCAATGTTTCTTGAATATACGGAAAAGGTGCGTAAGCTCAGCGCCCGTACCGTCGTGTCCTACCGCGAGGACCTCGAGGAACTCGCGTCATATTCCTCGTCTCTTCCCGAGGACCTCGTCCTCTTCTCCTACGAGGACAGCAGGGAGTATGTGAGACTCCTCAGGAAGGAGTACAGCGAACGCAGTATTCTCCGTAAGCTCACATCCGCCCGCACATTCTTCTCGTATCTTGTCCGGAACGGATATATGAGTTCGAATCCCTTCGAGGGTATTTCCCTCAGGAAGAACGGCGACAGGCTGCCGTCGGTGCTGACGGAGGATGAAGTGAGAGAGCTCCTCTCTGTTGAAAGGACGACATTCCTCGACGAGAGGGACCACGCTCTCTTCATGTTCCTCTACGGAACGGGAGCGCGAATAAGCGAGGCCCTCTCCGTCGACATCGGTATGATAGAGTGGACCCAGAGACGTATTCTCATCACGGGAAAGGGAAACAAACAGAGGTTTCTGTTCCTCCCTCACGTTCTCGTGAAGGAGCTGAGGGATGTATACCTGCCTCAGAGGAAGGCATACCTCGAGGAGAAGAAGAACCCCGGGGAGACGGCTCTCTTCATCGGAGAGCGCGGTTTCAGGTTGCCGAATTCATCGGCACATATTATTTTTGATGTGTACAGGGAGAAACTCGGCTGGCAGAAGGAGTTCACGCCGCATACCCTCCGTCACAGCTTCGCGACCCATTACCTCGACAGGGGAGCGGACATAAGGATGGTGCAGGAACTTCTCGGCCACGAGAGCATCTCGACTACGCAGATTTATACACATGTATCGCAGGCAAGACTGAGAACGGTGTATAATGATACACACCCTCACGCAAAAGGAAATGATAATGGACATAAAGGGAACAACGATAGTAGCGGTCAGGAAGAACGGTAAGGTCGCTATTGCGGGTGACGGCCAGGTCACACAGGGACAGACAGTCGTTCTCAAGGGGAACGCAAGAAAGGTCAGAAGAATCTACAACGGAAAGATCGTCATCGGCTTTGCCGGAACGACTGCCGATGCCTTCACGCTCTACGAGCTTCTCGAGGACAAGCTCAACGAATACAACGGAGACCTCACGAGAGCGAGCGTGGAACTCGCGAAGAAGTGGAGGATGGACAAGCAGCTGAGAAACCTCGAGGCACTGCTTCTCGCAACCGACGGCGACAAGATTCTCATGCTTGACGGAGTAGGTGACGTAATCGAACCCGAAACGGATACCCTTGCAATCGGAAGCGGCGGCGACTACGCAAGAGCCGCGGCACTGGCTTACCTCGACAGCGGCGTGGATCTCACGGCCGAGGAAATAGCGAGGAAGGCCATCAACATCGCAGCGGGAATATGCATATTCACCAACCACAACATCATCTGCGAAGTCTGCGAGAAGAAGGGAAATTGAAACAATGGAAGCAATTGAATACAAGAATCTGGACAACATGACCCCCAGGGAGATTGTGAAGGCCCTGGATAAATACGTAATCGGACAGGACGAAGCGAAGAGAACGATAGCCGTCGCTCTCCGTAACAGAGTGAGAAGAAAGCGCCTCTCTCCCGAACTCAGGGATGAGGTGAGTCCGAAGAACATTCTCATGATAGGGCCCACGGGAGTTGGAAAGACCGAGATAGCGCGCAGAATAGCAAGACTCGCGAATGCACCGTTCATCAAGGTCGAGGCGACGAAGTACTCGGAAATCGGCTACGTCGGAAGAGACGTGGAGAGCATGGTCAAGGACCTCATGGGGGCCGCTGTGAGCATGGTCAGGGAGGAAATGGCGAAGAGCAGGGAAGGAGAAGTGAAACTCAATGTGGAGAACAGGCTTCTCGACCTTCTGCTGCCGTCACTGAAGATGAATCCCGATGACCCGAAGGCAACCGAGACAAGGGAGAAGTTCCGCGATATGCTCAGAAAGGGCCTTCTCGACGACAAGGAAGTCGAGATGAATGTCAGAGCCAGAGCGAACATCAACATAATGGGCGGGGGCAGCATGGAGGATATCCAGAATGCCATGAGTTCCCTCTCCTCGATCTTCAACGGCCAGAACGGAGCACATACGCGCCGCCTCTCCGTGAAGAGAGCAAGGGAGATCATCACCGAAGAGGAGATGGACAAGATTGTCGATACCGACAAGGCCGTTGACGAAGCGAGGGAACGCACCCAGGAGATGGGAATCATCTTCATCGATGAAATCGACAAGATCGCATCCCACGGTTCGACGAACAATGCAGACGTCTCGAGAGAGGGTGTTCAGAGGGACATTCTTCCGATAGTCGAGGGAACGAAGGTCGGCACGAAGTGGGGTGTCATCGACACGACGAACATACTCTTCATCGCCGCAGGCGCATTCAGTGTCGCGAAGCCGAGCGACCTCATCCCCGAGCTCCAGGGAAGATTCCCGCTCCACGTCGAGCTCAAGGATCTCACGAGCGACGACTTCTACAGAATCCTCACAGAGCCGACGAACGCCATGACGAAGCAGTACAGCGCACTTCTCGCAACCGAGGATGTGAAGATCGAATTCGAGGATGCTGCCCTAAGGAGAATTGCGGATATCGCATACTCGGTGAACAAGACCAACGACAACATCGGAGCAAGAAGACTCCATACGGTCATGGAGAAGCTACTCGAGGAGCTTAGCTTTTCCGCCGACGAGCTCTCGGGGCAGACCATTACGATAACCCCCGCCTACGTCGATGAAAGACTCGGTTCCATCGTCAAGGACCAGGATCTCAGCAGGTACATACTCTAGGAGGAGAATGTGCAGTACATAACGATTGTGTCCTCTTCCTATGAGGAGGCTGTAAGGGAAGCAAAGGAAAAGTACGGTGACTCGATCCGCGTACACTCGAGGCGTGACTTCACGACCCAGGGCGGACTCTTCACGAAGAAGCAGAAGAAGTGCGAGATCACCTGCTACCTCTCCGCGTCCTCGAAGGCCCAGTCGGACAAGAGCGAGGACATGAACGAGTTCGAGAAGGAGGCGAAGACTCCCGACCCGATGAGTATAAGCTCGGCCGAGCGTCTCAATACCGAAATCCACAGGGGAACGAGTGCCGGATTGAGGGAAGCCGAGAGACTCCTGAGTCTCAACTACATCTACGGTCCCTTACGCGAACACCTCCTGGAGAATCTCTCATGCACGGCAGAGGAGTGTCCGAGAGTACTCAGCGAGAGGATAATCGAATCGACACGCATGGATTACGAAGCGCAGATTCACCCCTCCCGTGTCGTCGTATTCCTCGGTCCTACGGGAGCCGGAAAGACAACGACGCTTGCCAAGGTCGCGTACATGTACAAGGCTGCGGGGAAGAAGGTGGGGCTCATTACTCTCGACTCCTACAGAGTGGGGGCATTCGAGCAGATAAAGGCCTTCGGAGAGGCGCTCGATATTCCGGTGAGCATGGTGGGGCGCGAGGACCAGCTTGTCTCGTCCCTCGAACGCTACACCTACTACGACCTCATCCTTGTAGATACGATGGGACTCTCGAGCAGAGACCTCGAACTCAACCTGAGACTCAAGGGAATGGGAATGCAGCTCATGAAGATGAATACCACATTCTCACTCATCGTCTCCGCTTCCATGAAGGAGGAGGACATGATGAGACATTACGAGCGCTACAAGGATGACTTCAAGATCAATTCGATAATCGTCACGAAGCTTGATGAGTCGAGGACAATCGGGAACGCTCTTTCGTTCTCCTACAGAGTGAATCTTCCGATTCTCTTCTTCACGGACGGCCAGAAGGTTCCGGAGGACCTCGAGAAGGCTTCGACGGACGTCATCGTCCAGAACCTGATAGGCTTCGGCCTCGACACACGCGCCTACCGCGGACAGCTCTGAGGCTATATCCTTCCGTTTCTTCTGAGAGCACTCTCGATTAAAGAGAGTACTTCGCCTTCACTCTCCGGGACATAGACATAGTAAGACGAAAGCTCTGTGCATTCGTCAAGTGAGATGCAGCTTTTCCTATCGAAGATCATCGTCTCGTATTCGTCCGAGTGGGAGTAGGTGACGGCGGAAAGAAGACTGTCGTCTGCGTCTCCCCGCCAGGCCAGAATCTCGCCCCTGGAGTTCAGAATCGCAGCAGTGAGGGTGATGTCTTCCTTCTCGAGAGAGGAGAGAAGAATCTCCTCGAGTTCGAGGTCTATGGTTAAAACGAGGTCTTCGCCTCTTACCGTTCTTTCATTCAGAGTCGGAACTGCTCTGAGAAAGGTGTTGTATTTCTCTTCGATTCCACCCTCTCCCGAGTATGAGGCACTGCTCTTTCCGAGAAGAAAATCGAGGAAGGTGTAGGGGGAGGAACGGTATGTTCCTGTTGTAAGAGAGACTCTGTCTGAGATTCCGGCCTCTCTGATTTTCCTTTCTATCTCGTCCGTTATGGAAAGGGAAGTGACCGAGAGGGGAATGAAGTATGTTCCGTTTTCGACGAGCGATGTTATTTCGAGTGCCGCAAGGTCGGTATATTCAGCAATCACCGATGCTCCTTCCTGGAGACCGCTTTTATCAGAGAAGAGGAAGCCCGTTGTCGAGGTGTCGAAGGCGAGGGCATTGCCGCGTCTGTCGTATATCGTACCGCGTTTGTTCCTTACCGAAACGACCGGATCGGAGTAGCTTTGAGATGCGGAAGAAGAGAGAACCAGAACCCTTACAATGAGAATAAGGGAGGCAGTAAGGGCGAATATAAGAAGAATAAAAGTTCTACCCTTGTTGCCTTTGTTTTCCATATCAATATAATAAAAATGATAGAAGGGAATGTCGAGAGATGGCCAGAGGCGATTATGATGATATGGTTACGGATGACGGCAACAGGAGGCTGAGACGAGGTAACCGCAGAACAGTACTCGCAACGCTGTTCTTCATCATCGTTGCTCTCATAGTTCTCGTAATCTACCTCATAGCCAACCCCGCCGAGAGCGTCAGCGTCACAGTACAGAACACTCAGACGGAGGAGAAGAAGGACACTTCCACCGCAGACGAAAAGAAGTCGACTCTATTCAATTTCTCCGACACAGCATCCTCTGAAGAAAAGGATAATACGGAAACCTTACTCCCGGGTGAATCAGTCACAGCAGAAGAGGCTCCAGCTTCTGCTTCCGTGGTGACAGCACCCGCTGAAGAATCTTCCGTCTCTGAAAGAGTGAAAGAAGAGACTTCCGTAACTCAGGAAGACGTATCTGCCGCTGTAAGCGTTCCGAGTGAAGAATCTCAGTCACTTGCAGCGGAAAGTGAAACAGTTTCTTCTGAGGAGTCTGAAGGCGGAGCATTGACTGTCACCCGGACAATTGTCGATGTTCCTGAGGAAACTCCTGCTCCTGTAGATGAAGCTGCAGTCGTAAACACCACGGAGAAGGCGTCTGAAGAAACGGCGCCCGAAAAGTCTGATGCAGCAGAGGAGATATCGACTGAGAGCGCTATTGAGAAAGTAGTGG
>CAVFVX010000062.1:0-13812 GCA_963626075.1 Acutalibacteraceae bacterium | reverse complement strand
AAAGACGAGTGTCTGCGGGACACTTGCTTGTCAGTCTGCACTTTCAGGAAAAAAGACCCTTATGATAGACTGTGATCCCCAGGGAAACCTCTCATCATGGTTCCTCGAAGAAGCTCCCAAATACGAACTCAGTGATGTCCTCCAGGGTAAATGTTTCTGGAAAGATGCAGTAGTACAGATTTCCGGACTTGATAACCTTTACATTCTACCCACTTTCAGTATTGGTGGATCACTCAAAAACTACAGTGAAACGAAGCTTAACGATGAACCGTTCATTATTCAGGATTTAGTCGGAGAACTTTCTTCCGAGTTTGAGCGCATTCTTCTGGACCTTTCACCGGGCCTCGGAAGGCTTGAGCGCGCCGCAATCATCGCATCCAACGAAGTCATCACGCCTATGACAACCGAGATTTTCTCCCTTGACGGCTTCGAAATCTTCGTCGACGAGCTTGCGAAACTCAAGAAGAACTATAAAGCGTCTGTAAAGCACAATAAAATCATCATCAACATGTTTGATGAAAGGGTCAAACAGGCCAGGGAAATCTTCAATGAGGCCTCCAGAACCGGTAGATATACCGTGTTCCGTATACCTGTCGACCCTCTTTTTAGAAAGGCTCAGACCGCTCATAAGATACCTCAGAAGTACAAGGTGAACGGAAGGGGACTCAAGCCCGGTACGGTTGAGGCATTGTTCAAGATTAACAAGAGTATATGGAGTTGAGAGGAAAACAGTTATGGCATTGAAAAAAAGCGATGAATTCTCTTCTGAAAGTGCTGGCGGAAAGAAGGCCAGAGACGTATTCGGAGGGGGTAAGGAAACCAAGGAAAAGAAGATCCTGACAACCTTTTCCATTGAGCCGTCCTTCAAGGACGAGCTTGAGAATCTCTTTGCAGACATGGGCCTTGGCTGGGCTGCGGGTATCCGCTTTGCTCTCAAGGAATTCACCAAGAAGTACGGCGAAGATAACTGATTCCAACTATAATTTTTAACCTGAAAATTATATCGAAATTAAATTATAAATATTGTTAAACGCGATGGTTTCCATATTCATTATTAATGGAAACCATTTGTTTTGGCTCAATTCTGATTTTTTCCTGTATCGGAGTTAATCCATTTCATCGAGCATTGCAAGGAATTCCATTGCACTTTCGAGGTTGCTTTTCTTGACTCCGTCCTTTTCGGGGGCAACGTGGGGTATGAAGAGAGTCTCGGGAATCTCACTTATGAAGCGCGAAGGGAGTGCTGACTTGAGCTTCCCTTCATAGTCCATGCGGCTGTCGGCATAGCATATGTAGAGCCTCTCGCGTGCCCTCGTAATCGCGACGTAGAAGAGTCTCCGCTCCTCGTCAATGTTTCTCTCGTCTTCCTCGAGCGCGCGCTTTGACGGGATTATGTTGTCCTCTATTCCCGCAAGCAGTACGACCTTGAATTCAAGCCCTTTCGAGGCATGCATTGTCATGAGGTTTACTGCCGTGCTGTTCTCATCCTTGTCGTCGTTTCCCGTTATAGATACCGAATGAAGGTAGTCCCTGAGATTTTTCTCCGGATTAGACCGGAAGAATTTCTGGAGTCTTTCGTTTAAAAATGATATCGAATGAAGTTTGAAGGATACCATCTTGTCGTTGTCGGGGAATTCCTCCCTTATAGATATGTCATAATGAGTATCCTTCAGTATCGAGGGGATTATCATATCGGGACGTGTGAGCATTCCTCTCCACTTTGCGATGAGCTGGATGAGGTTTCTCATTCCTTCCTGAGTCTTCTGCGTGAAGTCGGATGAAAGCGAGTATTTACTCAGTGCTTCCTCGAGTGTCGAGTTGTCCCTGTCGGCACAGGCTCTGAGCTTCTCAACTGTCGTTCTCCCTATTGAGCGCCTCGGGGTGTTGATTATCCTCAGGAGGGAATTGTCGTCCTTACCGTTGACGATGACCTTGAGGTAGCAGAGCATGTCTCTGACTTCCTTGCGGTCGAAGAATGAGGAGCCGCCGGAGATGTTCACGGGAATCCTGTTCTCCATGAATGTCGTTTCGAGTGTGTTCAGAAGTGTGTTGGTTCTTACGAGGACTGCGAAGTCACGGAAGTTGTACTTGTACTTCATCATGAGCTTCTTTATCTCGAGGGCTATCCAGCTTGCTTCCTCGTCTCCGGTGGGTAGTCTCTTGATTGTGAGTGAGTCTCCTTCTCCTCCATCGGTCCAGAGCTTCTTCTCCTTCCTTTCCTTGTTGTGGACGATAAGAGCGTTAGCTGCATTGAGGATGTTTCCCGTCGAGCGGTAGTTGCGCTCGAGTCTGAATTCCTTCCTCTCCGGAAAGTCCTTTTCGAACATCAGTATGTTGTGGTAGTTCGCGCCGCGCCAGGAGTAGATGGACTGGTCGTCGTCGCCGACTACCGCGATGTTGCGGTACTTCTGCGCAATCATGCTGACAAGCTTATATTGTATGAGTGATGTGTCCTGGAACTCGTCAACCATTATGTAGCGGTATCTGTCCTGGACGCGCACGAGGATTTCGGGGTGCTCCGTGAATATTCTGAGGGGCAGTACCAGGAGGTCGTCGAAATCAACGACGTTGTACGCCTTCTGCATCAGGAGAAACTCCTCGTAGATTTCCCTTACTGCCGTGCCCTTCTCGGGAAGTATCTCCCTCTCCGTCTTGTACGAGGAGAAATGGGCCTTGAGAGAAGAGGCCGAGAACGAAGAGAGTTCGTAGCCCTTGTTCATTATGCAGTTCTTCACAAGCGACAGGTTGTCGTTGTCGTCGTAGAGCGAGAAGTCGTTGCGGTACCCCAGGTACTGTATGTACTGCTTCAGGATCCCGAGTCCGAAGGAGTGGAAGGTTGTGGCTGTAAGCTTCTTAAGGCTTTTTCCCGTCACCTCCCTTATCCTCTCCGCCATTTCCTTCGCCGCCTTGTTCGTGAAGGTGAGGGCGAGTATCTGGTCCTCGGTTATTCCCTTCTCGAGCATCGAGGCGATGCGGTATGTGATCATCCTCGTCTTGCCGCTTCCGGCTCCGGCGATGATGAGCTCGGGGCCTTCCGTTATGGAGGCCGCTCTGCACTGTTCGGGATTGAGGAGTGATTCGAGATCTAAAGACACGACGAGTAGAGTCTCACTTTCGACTCTTCTCGTCAATCATTCTTCTCAACGTTTATCGCATCGAAGGGACACATCTCGTGGCAGCAGTAGCAGCGGATGCACTTCCCGGTGTTGATGGTGACGCCGCCGTCTTCCATCGTAAGGGCCTTTGCCGGACAGATGTCGATGCACTTTCTGCAGCGTCTGCACTTCTCAGTGTTGAATGAAGGGGCGGGACGACTGTGCGTGCTGTTCCTGTCACAGTGCCGGGTGATGTACGGCAGGAGCAGTGCTGAAATGAGGCCGCGCTTCTTCACGGGTACTCTTCTGTAGTCTGATATGATTATGTCTTCGGCTTTGAGTAGAGGGTATTCTCCTTCTGTCGAGCCCTTTTCATTTCTCTCGGCGACAAAGAGAATGGGAATGTCCTTGGCTTTGTAACCCATGATGACGGCTTCTGCTCTGTCGAGGGCGAGGGCGGATGATGAGGCGAGAAGGAGGTTCGTCTGCCTCGGTGTTCCGTTTGCGGGTCCCGCACCTTCCATCGAGATTATGCCGTCCATTATCGAATACTCGGGTGCGTGGACGCTGTAGATGTCGAGTATGACCTGTGCAAACGAGAGGGGAGAGCGTGCCCTCAGATGCATCGGGCTTTTGTTGAGGCCGGGGACTGTTCCGAACATGTTCTTCACGGCTCCCGTTGCTCCCATGAGCTGATGCGTCTTCATCTTCGAAATGGAAAAGACAAGGTCCACATCATCAATGTAATGTGTCTGCATCACCCTGAAGCCTGTTACCTTAAGTACCCTCTGGACGGGATTCTGAGTGAAGTCCACCCACTCGACTCCCTCTTCGTCACAGACCTTTCCTATGCCGCAGACCTTAGCTCTGAAGCCCGGGCCCGGCATCCCGGGGGAGTCGCCGCAGATTATCCTCCCGGCGCCTCTTTCTTTGAGAATCTCTATTACCGCCTTCACGACGACGGGATTCGTTGTTATGTTCCTTTCGACGGGAGCGTCGGAGAGAACGTTGGGTTTGAGGAGTATCGACTTAGCCTTTACGTCTGGAAAGTCCGTATTGACGATTAGTCTTTCGAGAACCTCTCTTATTTCCCTGATGTCGTATGAGCGGCAGTAGTCTATGGCGACCTTTGGTTTCATTATTTTTTCCTTATGAGGCACGAATACATGGGCCCGAGTCCCCAGGCCGTGTCGGGGAGAATGAGTGTGCCGTATTCCCTCGCTTCTCCTGCTGTGGATGAAGATGGGATTATTTCGATTTCGTCTTCGTGTCTCTTCACGAGCTTTGCTATGACGCCTTCGTTTTCACCCGGGTTGATCGAGCAGGTGGAGTAGAGGATGTATCCTCCGCTTTTCACGGCGATGAGCGCGGATGAGAGCATAGCGTACTGACTGACGGAGAGTCTCTTCGGACGCGAGGGCGACCAGAGGGAGAGATACTTATCGTCATTGATGACGTGTCTCTCGCTCGAACAGGGGGCGTCGAGGAGGATGCAGTCGTATTCGTCCTTTTCATATACTCCCCAGCTTTCGGCGTTGAAGCCCGTTATCTTTATTTCAACAGAACCGGGAGGAAGACAGGACGAGAAGACGTCCCTCATTCTCCGCCGTCTCTCGGGTGATCTGTCGTTGGAGACGAGTAATCCCTCTCCGTGAAGCGCGAGTGCCAGCACAAGGCTCTTTCCTCCGGGGGCTGCGCACATGTCGAGGACCTTCATCCCCGGTTTTACGGGAAGGAGAGACGCAGTGAGTATGGAGGACCTGTCCATATAGTACGGAGAGACGAGGCCCTCCGGTGTCATCTTCTCCCCGTTCTCCCTCAGAAGGGCCTCCCTGAGACGGGGCCATCTCTCACCGTATACCTCAGAGTAGTACTCTTCGAATCTTTCTGCTGAATCGGATGATTTCTTCTTGCTCATCAGATGAACCAGACGCAGATCATCGTGGATACCACGATGCCGACTATCATGCCCCAGAGCACCTGGAGCTTCGTGTGTCCCACGAGAGTCTTGAGGTGTTCTTCCTGGAAGGCATCCTTGCTGAACATGTCCGAGAGCACCTTGGACCAGCGGTTGAGAGTCTGGGCCTGCTTCCCCGTCTCGAGTCTCACGTTTGTGGCGTCGTTGAACACAATCATCGCAAAGAGAAGCGAGAAGACGAAGAGAGTCGATCCGTAGCCCTGCGTCAGTCCGATTCCGTTTGCCAGTGCGGCGACTGAGGAGGAGTGCGACGAAGGCATTCCGCCGTTTGTCGTGAACGGCTTGAAGGAGAAGTGATGATTTATCCTTGCCTCTACGAAGCATTTTGCCAGCTGCGCCGCTCCCATCGATACCAGTACCGACCAGAAAACGGGGTTGGCGAATAGATTGTTGTTCATTACCGGAATTTTAACAACTAAGAATCCTCTTAACAAGGTGTACTGTCAATTTATGCTGAAGCGGGATAATATTGCCGCTATGGAAAGAAGAGTTCCCGTCGTTCCGCTCGCCATCGTGTCGTTTCTCTCGCAGCTTGCAATAGTCAAGTTCGGCTTCACCATTGTCTATTACCTGAGGTCGCTGGGCTTCGACAGTGTGGAAATCGGAGTCGCCACATCGATCTATCCAGTTGTGTACTTCCTCGGGTGCATGATTCTCCCGGAAGTACTGAAGAGAATAAACATAAAGGCGAGAGTAATCACAGCACTCGTCGGAATGGCTCTCTCGATTACGCTCTTCTCCCTCATGAGAACGAAGGCTCTCATATATTTCACTCTCTTTCTCTACGGCTTCTTCCAGTCCCTCTTATGGACAAACGTCGAAACATGGATTACCCAGAGAGGGGAGTGGAAACTCTCCTCCGTTCTCACTCTCTTCAACTTCTCCTGGTCGAGCAGCGTGGGACTTGCAAACCTCCTCGGAGGGTACCTCGTGGGGATATCGTATACACTGTCGTTTGCCGTCGAGAGCGCAGTCTTCGTCACGGCAGCAGTCATCACTGCGTTCCTGGAATACCATGACGAAGAGAAGATTACCGGGGAAACAGAATCAGACGGAGAGGAGCCGCTTTCTCCGTACAGATTCATTTCCTGGGTGGGTATATTCATAATATATACGGGCTACTCGATGGTGATTGTCGTATTCCCCCAGTACGCCCTCGATTTCCTCGGCCTTTCCTCAACAGAAAGCGGAACGCTTTTATTCATGAGGGGCGTAAGCGTATGTGTCGCATTCCTCATCCTCGGGAGAATGAACTTCTGGAAGAAGGGAAGGCTCCCCATTGCCCTGATGCTTTCGGCATTCTCTGTAATAACGTTCCTTTTCACGCTGATTAAGAGCACAGCGGGTTATGCCGCAGTCTTCATACTCTACGGCCTTGTCTTCGCACTCGGCTACGAGCTCTCTATCTACCACTCTGCAGAGGGAGGTGGAGACAGACATAAAAGAATGGTCGTGCACGAAGTTCTCATAACACTCGGGCAGGTATTCGGAAGCTTCGTCGGAAGTGCTCTCTACGAGTATTTCTCATTCAGGACACTTGTCCTTTTTGTCACCGCAGTCGGAGCTGCGGGAGTCATCTTCTCTATGATTCCTCATTCACGTTGTTGCCCGAAGAAGAGATAAAAGGCTACAATAAACGGGCTATGAAATACGACACTATCATAATAGGCGCGGGCCCCGGCGGCATATTCACTTCCTACGAGCTCATAAAGCTCAAACCGGACACGAAGATCGCAGTAATCGAATGCGGTAACCCTCTCGAGAAGCGTCACTGTCCCATCGACGGCGTGAAGATAAAGAGCTGCATCCACTGTCCGACCTGCGCCATCATGAACGGCTTCGGCGGAGCCGGAGCATTCAGCGACGGCAAGTACAATATAACGAACGAGTTCGGCGGCAATCTCCACGAATACGTGGGTAAGGATGAGGCTATATCTCTCATGAAGTACGTGGATGCAATCAACTGCTCCTACGGCGGCGCGAAGACGAAGCTCTATTCGACTACGGCCTCCACAGCGTTCAAGAGACAGTGCCTCCAGAACGGACTTCATCTTCTCGATGCGGAAGTGAGGCACCTCGGAACAGATATAAACTACGAAGTTCTCACGAACATCTTCAATGACCTCAAGGACAAGGTCGATTTCCATTTCCTCACGAAGGCCGAGAAGGTCGAGAAGACCGGCGACGGCTACCGTGTCATAACGGACAAGGGTGACTTCGAGGGAAGGCACTGCGTAATCAGCGTGGGACGCAGCGGAAGCAAGTGGATGGAGAGTGTCTCTCACGACCTCGGCATCGAGACGAGATCCAACAGGGTCGACATCGGAGTCAGGGTGGAGCTTCCGTCCCTCGTATTCAGTCATATCACCGACGAGCTATACGAAAGCAAGATAGTCTACAAGACCGAGAAGTACCAGGACAGGGTACGTACCTTCTGCATGAACCCGAAGGGAGCGGTAGTAACGGAGAATACTAACGGAATAGTCACTGTCAACGGCCACAGCTACGAGGATCCCGCAAGACAGACGGACAACACGAACTTCGCGCTTCTCGTATCGAAACACTTCACGGAGCCCTTCAACGATTCCAACAGCTACGGCGAGTCAATCGCAAGACTGAGCAACATGCTCGGAGGCGGTGTCATCGTCCAGAGATTCGGCGACCTTATCAGAGGTCAGAGATCGACGGAGAAGAGAATCGAGAAGGCATTCATAACCCCGACACTCAAGGCTACTGCAGGAGATTTGTCCCTCGTTATCCCGAAGCGTATTCTCGACGGCATCATCGAGATGATCTACGCTCTCGACAAGATCGCCCCCGGCACTGCCGGAGACGACACGCTCCTCTACGGCGTCGAAGTCAAGTTCTACAACATGGAAGTCGCAATCGACAGCAACCTCGAGACAGTCCACAAGGGGCTCTTCGTCATAGGCGACTGCTCGGGTGTGACGCATTCGCTCTCGCACGCCTCGGCGAGCGGCATACACATCGCCCGCTACATTGCAGGCAACGAATAAGAGAAGAGGGGAGGTGCAGAAGCCTCCTCTTTTCACAAATCACCGAAGTTATTCTTGTCAAATCACCGAAGTTAATCTTGTCAAATCACCGAAGTTAATCTTGTCAAATCACCGAAGTTATTCTTGTCAAATCACCGAAGTTAATCTTGTCAAATCACCGAAGTTAATCTTGTCAAATCACCGAAGTTATTCTTGTCAAATCACCGAAGTTAATCTTGTCAAATCACCGAAGTTAATCTTGTCAAATCACCGAAGTTATTCTTGTCAAATCACCGAAGTTAATCTTGTCAAATCACCGAAGTTAATCTTGTCAAATCACCGAAGTTATTATAATATTATGATATGAAAGAAGAAAAAGAAGAGTATTATCCGCGTATTTTCGATTCAGTCCTGCAGAACTATCTGAAAACGACAGGGGCAGTTCTTATAAATGGTATAAAGTGCTGTGGAAAATCAACTACTGCAGAACAGATTGCTAAGAGTGTTGTCTTCATGCAGGACAGCAAAACGAAGAAACAGAATATTGCTCTTGCTCAGTCGGCACCGGATATCTTTCTTGAAGGAGATACTCCTCGTCTCATTGACGAGTGGCAGGTTATTCCATTCATCTGGGATCAGATCAGATTCGAGGTTGACCACAGAAGGAAGAAAGGACAGTTCATTCTTACAGGTTCAAACACTCCCCTTGAAGAAAATGCGTACGAGCACAGTGGAATCGGACGGATAGTTCCGGTCATAATGCGAACGATGTCGCTCTATGAGTCGAAGGACGGTAACGGCACGGTTTCACTTTCGGATTTATTTGAAAAACCTGAAGAATTCCAGGGGGCAACCTGTTCTCTGGGGCTTCGGGATTATGCATATCTTCTCTGCCGCGGGGGATGGCCCGGTGCCATGGGGCTGGATAAAGAATCAGCTCTTGAGCAGGCTTTCAATTTCTATAAAGGTCTTGTAAAGGAAGATATAAACAAGGTTTTCAAGCGGATCAAGAATCCCGAACGGATAAAGAGACTTCTCAGAAGCTATGCCCGAGCCGTTTCGACGGAAACGCCGAATGCGAAAATAAAGGCGGACATCATCACCAATGATGAGGATACTCTCGATGAGGATACTGTTGCTTCATATATAAATGCCTTGACGAAGTTGTTTGTCGTAGAAGAACTTCCTGCCTGGAATACGAACCTGAGGTCCCGCACGGCAATCAGAGAATCGAATACCAGACATTTTACAGATCCTTCAATAGGATGCGCCGCTCTCGGAATAGGACCCGAGGATCTTATAAGAGACCTGGAGACATTCGGCCTGTTCTTCGAATCCATGTGTGTACGTGATCTTCGCGTGTATGCAGAGAGTCTGAAGGGGGAGGTTTACCATTACAGAGATGCCAGGGGAAGAGAGGCTGATGCAATAATCCATTTGAGAAACGGAAAGTGGGCGGCAGTCGAAGTCAAGCTTTCCAGTGCCGAATCAATTGATGAGGGGGCACGACATCTTCTGAATATCGCAGAAGATATCGACACGGACAAGGAAAAAGCTCCGAGTTTTCTGATGATTCTGACTGCTACTCCGTATGCATACAGAAGAAAGGACGGAGTTTTCGTAGTACCTCTTGGGTGTCTGAAGAACTGACAGTAGAGATTTACTTCGCTCTATTGAGCTACCCTGAACCACAGAAATCCGGGGTAGTTCTAATTTTTATATTGGTTTCCATCTTTGCAGCAGCTTGAACGATCATTGAATCTCTTTGTACTGTCATATGTTACTGCTGTAACATTGTAGAGAAAGGATATGTTACTTTCAGTAGTAATTCTTTCCTTTTCATCTTTATCAAGAGAGGCTCTTTGAGGTAGATTTATCCCCAAGGACTAAACTATGGGAAATACACTCTGTTACAAGATACTTTCCTCCCACCTTTTAAAGGGTAAGCTCGAGAAGGGAAGCGAGATAGAAATCAGAATAGACCAGACACTGACACAGGACGCAACGGGTACGATGGCGTACCTCCAGTTCGAGGCACTCGGACTTGATAAGACAAGAAGCGAACTCAGCGTCAGCTATGTCGACCACAATACAATCCAGGTCGGATTCGAGAACTTCGACGACCATGAATACCTGAGGACTGTTGCCCGGAATAAGGGCGTCATCTACTCCCGCTGCGGCAACGGAATCTGCCACCAGGTACACCTCGAGAGATTTGCCGCTCCCGGTAAGACCCTGATCGGCAGCGACTCCCATACTCCGACAGCCGGAGGTGTAGGCTCCTTTGCATTCGGTGCGGGAGGCCTCGACGTCGCCCTCTCCATGGCCGGAGTCGGCTTCTCCATGATCTGTCCGAAGGTCGTGAACATCAAACTCACCGGAAAGCTCAGACCCTTCGTCACGGCAAAGGACGTAATACTGAAGGTACTTGAACACTACGGTGTCAACGGCAACGTCAACACTGTATTCGAATATACGGGAGAGGGGGTGAAGACACTCTCCGTTCCCGAGAGAGCGACGATTACGAACATGGGAGCAGAGTGCGGTGTAACGACATCGCTCTTCCCTTCCGATGAAATCACACGCGATTTCCTCAATAAGCAGCAGAGAGGAGAGTGCTGGAAGGACCTCTCTGCCGACGAAGACGCAGTCTATGACGACACATATGAAATAGACCTCTCCAAGCTTGAGCCTCTTGCAGCATGCCCGCATTCACCGGGAAACGTCAGGAGCATAAAGGAACTCGAGGGAATGAAGGTCAACCAGGTACTTGTCGGTTCCTGCACCAACTCATCCTACTATGACCTCAGGAAGGTTGCGGCAATCCTCAAGGGAAAGCACGTGAAGGATACAGTCTCCTTCGGTGTCGCTCCCGGTAGCAGAGCAGTTCTTGAATCAATTACGGAGGACGGAACACTTCTTACTCTTGTCGAAGCCGGAGCAAGGATTCTCGAGTCTGCATGCGGTTTCTGCATCGGCAACCATCAGAGCCCCGGAACGGACGGCGTATCCCTGAGGACGAACAACCGCAACTTCGAAGGGCGCAGCGGCACGAAGAGTGCACAGGTCTATCTTGTCTCTCCCGAGACTGCAGCGTACTCCGCACTCTACGGCGAAGTCAGAAATCCCCTCGAGTGCGATGCAGACCTGTCAGGTATAGATTCGACAAAGGCACAGAAAGTCGACGACTCCATGTTCATATTCCCCACAGATGAGAATATCGAGATAAAGAGGGGACCGAATATCGGGGCACCGCCGTCAAACGTCCCCCTTACTGATACGGTCAAGGGTTCCGTATGGCTCAAGGTCGGTGACAAGATAACAACCGACCACATAATGCCTGCGGGACAGTACCTCAAGTACAGGTCCAATATTCCGAAGTATGCCCAGTTCGTGTTCCTTCCCGTCGACAGCACATTCTCGACGCGTGCGCTTGAGAAGAAAGCATCCGGCGAAGGCGGCTTCATAGTAGCAGGCTCCTCCTACGGCCAGGGCTCGAGCAGGGAGCATGCGGCAATATGTCCGATGTACCTCGGCGTCAAGGCAGTAGTAGCTGTATCAATCGAGAGAATACATCAGGCGAACCTCTGTAACTTCGGTATTCTTCCGCTTCTCTTCGAGAACGCAGAGGATTACTCGAAAGTCGAACAGGGCGACGACGTCGAACTCGAGGGATGCTTCGATTCGTTGGACAGCGGAAAGTTCACACTTAAGGATAAGACAAAGGGAATCGAGATTCCCCTGAAGCTCTTCGCATCCGACGTGCAGAAGAGAATGCTCCGTGCGGGCGGCAGGCTCAACGAAATCAAGGAGGACCTGAAGTGATAGAAATGAAGACACCCCTCGTCGAAATCGACGGGGACGAGATGACGAGAATCATCTGGAAGATGATAAAGGATGAACTCATCCTTCCCTATATAAACCTGAAGACCGAGTACTACGACCTCGGGCTCGAGAACAGGGACAGAACCGAAGATAACGTCACGAAGGAAAGCGCCGAAGCCATAAAGAGACTCGGCGTCGGCGTAAAATGCGCAACCATCACCCCCAACGAGCAGAGAATGAGCGAGTACCATCTCCATAAGAAGTGGAAGAGTCCCAACGGAACAATCAGGGCCGCTCTCGACGGGACAGTATTCCGTGCTCCTATCATAACGCCTTCGATTCATCCCGTCGTCAGAAACTGGAAGAAGCCCATCACGATTGCCCGTCACGCCTACGGTGACATCTACAGGGCAACCGAGATGAGACCGACTGGGAAGGGAAAGGCAGAGCTTCTCTTCACGGACGAGAAGGGCAACGAGACGAGAGAGACAATCTACGACTTCGAGTGCGGCGGCGTACTCATGGGACAGTACAATAAGGATACGTCCATCGAATCCTTTGGTCGCTCATGCTTCAGCTACGCTCTCTCCACGAAGCAGGACCTCTGGTTCAGTGCCAAGGATACGATAAGCAAGAAGTACGACGAGACCTTCAAGCTGACATTCGAGAGAATCTACAACGAGGAATATAAATTCCAGTTCGAGAAGAACGGACTTGTCTATTTCTACACGCTCATCGACGATGCAGTTGCAAGAGTCATCAGAAGCGAAGGCGGCTTCATCTGGGCTCTCAAGAACTACGACGGCGACGTCATGAGTGATATGGTCTCCACGGCATTCGGATCCTTGGCAATGATGACGAGTGTCCTCACTTCCCCGGACGGAAAGTTCGAGTACGAGGCTGCCCACGGTACTGTAACGAAGCACTACTACAGGTACCTCAAAGGCGAGGAGACAAGTACGAACAGCATGGCAACGCTCTTTGCCTGGACGGGCGCCCTCAGAAAGAGGGGAGAGCTCGACGGAATTCCGGCACTCATCGAATGGGCCGACAGAATGGAGAAGGCATCTCTCATGACGATAGAGAAGGGCGAGATGACAAAGGATCTTGCCTCCCTCGTAGACGGCGGCGTCACTGAGTCGGGCTTCCCCGTGAAGGTTCTGAATACAGAGGAATTCATCAGGGCAGTCAGAAGAAGCTACGACGAATTAACGGGAAATTAACGGAAAGGCAAAACAGAGTTAAAGCTGTATCTCTATAGTGGAGGAACCATATATGGAGATATATGCAGAAGTTCCAAATGAGGAGAAGGCGGTGAACCTTCTCCTTTATCATAGCCTACCAATCGTGAAGCTGGTCACTGAGACAACCTCTATGTATCTTGTCATTATCATGAACATTCTGAAAATGAAGAAAGACGGATGGAAGTTTACCTCTCGTTATTCCGTATCTTAACATTAATTCTGTCTTGTAACATTTTTTATGTTATAGTGCAAAAATGAGTTAAGACAGTCTTGTTTCAAACAACCTGACTCACCTGACTTCGAGACCTGCTTTCTCAGAGAACTCGGAAACTGACATTCCAGTCATACCCGCTGCTATTTCTACAGAAATTTTGCCATCCTTAACTAGTTTTGAAAGTATATCGAATCTACCTTTTCTTTTACTCTCAGCCAACACTTCAGCCAGTCCTTCAGCATATCCTTCAGCATATCCTTCAGCATATCCTTTAGCTTCTTTGTGTGCACCATATAAGGCGAATGTTTCGGCTTCATCATATTCAGTTATGCACTTGAAATCGTCGCTCATAAATTTTTCACCTCCAGGTTTCAGAATAAGGATTGAAAATGAAGTAATCCCGGAATTGTCCATCCCTCTGAATTCGGCTCATATGCACAATTCCCATGGTAATCGAAAT
>CAVFVX010000061.1:0-13872 GCA_963626075.1 Acutalibacteraceae bacterium | reverse complement strand
TAAGTTATCTTGTTCAGGATGCGGAAAATAGCATCAGATGTTTTTATGATAACATTCTGTTAAATTTCAAGGTGTTTTTATCAATAGTATCTTGTCCTTTCCACACTCATTTTATATAGTTAGTCAATTTTATTCTCAGGAGTATCAGAAAAAGTGGACAACAAGAAGATCAAGGTTGCCGTAATCGGCGCAACCGGTGCAGTCGGACAGGTATTTATGTGGATGCTTTCGGACCATCCCTGGTTCGAGCTCAGTTATGTTACCGCTTCAGCGGCAAGAGTCGGAATGAAGTACTCCGAGACAGCCCACTGGGTAATGCCCTTCGAGATGCCGTCCCAGATCAAGGATATGGTGATCAGGGAATTCAACCATGACGCAATGCTCGAGGAGGGAGTGAGAATCGTATTCTCCGCACTCCCGGCCGAGGTCGCAAGGGAAGCTGAGCCCCAGCTCAGGGCAAGCGGCTTCTACGTATTCTCCAATGCTGCGGCAATGCGCTACGACAGCGACGTGCCGATTCTCATTCCGGAGACGAACATCGACCAGCTCGACCTCATCCGTGAGCAGGGTTATCCGCAGACGGGATTCTGCGTGACGAACGCAAACTGCGTCACAACGGGACTTGCTATGGCTCTCGCTCCCTTAAGACAGTTCGGAATCAAGACAATCACAGTCAACAGCTACCAGAGTGTATCGGGTGCAGGATACCCCGGTCTCTCCTCTTTCGACATCACGGACAACTGTATTCCGTTCATCAAGGGTGAGGAGGAGAAGATAGACAAGGAAATCAAGAAGATTCTCTCCATCGACCCGATAGTCTACGCATTCACGGTACGTGTTCCCGTCATGTTCGGTCACCTCGAGACGGTATGGCTCGACCTCGAGAAGGATGTCGAATGCGAGGACATCATAAAGGCATGGGCTGACTTCAAGGATGCCGTGGATCTTCCCTCGACTCCCGCCCAGCCCGTACAGTACTCTCCGGAGAACACCTTCCCCCAGCCCAAGTACGCATTCTGGGGTACTCCGAAGGGAATGGTCGTATATACCGGAAGACTCAGGAAGAAGGAAGGAAAGATCGGCTTCTGTCTCCTTGTCAACAACATCGTCAAGGGAGCTGCCGGAGGTTCGATCCAGAATGCGGAGGCATTCGTATCACGCTACGGCCTGAGATAACAATTCCGTCTTTCGGCACTGCGGCTTCCTCCGGGAGGCCGTTTTCTTATGGTCTTAACCGCCCGAGCTGATTATACTGTCCCCGTGAGCAGACTTGAACGCATAATGGACATGATAAACATCCTCTGTCTCGAGGACGGGAGACTCAACTATTCCTACATAAGGGACAGGTACGGCGTCTCGAACAGAGAGTTCAGGAGGGACATCGACTTCATACGCGAGCGTCTGACGGACGTGGGCTATATGGATAAGTCCTCGTCGGTCGAATTCGTGCGCAGGGAAGGGAAGAACTACTACGTCTTCAAGGGCGACAAGCCGAGGCTCAACGAGGCATTCGTCAACTCCACGATTGCCGACGCGCTCTCCCGTGCTGCCGACAACCCCCTGAGAAGTCAGTTCGGGGACGGTGCTGTGAGCACTTCCGATGTTCCCGTGAAGTATTCATACACCGCACTCGAGAAGGTTAACTATTCGGTATTCACGAAGATAGTCAATGCGATAAAGGAGCGCCGCACCGTAAGGCTCAGGTACATAAACTCGAAGAACAGGGAGACGGAGCTCGAGGTGAACCCGATGCTCCTCATCAACTATTCCCAGATATGGTACCTCAAGGTCGAATCGCAGTACGGTACGATAATCACATACTCTCTCTCGAGAATCCAGGACGTCACCTATACTGACAAGCACTTCGAGTACAACAGCGAGAAACTTGAGAAAAGCGAGGGAAGCTACGGAATCTTCTCGTCCGCGAAGAAGGAACCGACATGGTACACCATGCGCTTCCACTCCGTCGCGGCCAACATAATCTCGAACCAGATATGGCATACAGACCAGAAGGGAAGGTGGGTTGACAGCGACACCTACGAGATTTCCGTTCCCGCCGTGAGCGACGTCGAAGTCATGGCGAGGCTCCTGAGCTACGCTCCCGAGAGCGAACCCGTATCGCCGCCGGAGTTCGTATCACGCTGGAAAGGCATAATAAGGCAGTGCGCGGGAAGACTTGAGAAGGAAGAATAAGATGATCTACACAACACTCGATACAGATGAAAAGATAATGAGGGCTGTCGGGAAGTGGAACGGATGTCCGCTCTCTGTCGATTTCGAAGGCGAGTTCAACCTTCATATCTACGGAGAGCATTTATGCCTTGTACAGATATATGACGGGGAAGGCTACTACATAATTGATGTCCGGAGTTCCGGTGTGACGCCGAAGGGACTCGAGGCCTTCTTCTCCTCATCAAGCGAGAAGGTATGGTTCGACGTCCAGAGCGACGCCTCTCTCGTCTACAAAAGATACGGCCTCAGGATATCGAATGTTTTCGACATCCGAGTGCCCGCGATGCTTCTCGGCTACAACGGCAATCTCCTGGGCCTCATCGATACATACCTCGGCAAAGAGATAAACATCGACAAGAAGAAGAACCAGCAGGCGAACTGGCTTGTGCGCCCTCTTGATATCACGCTCATCGACTATGCTCTAACCGATGTTATGTACCTCTTTCAGCTGAAGAAGGTCCTTATCGAGGAAATCGAAAGAAAGAACCTCGTCAAGGAAATGAATGCGGGAATGAAGAAGGCAACCACTGTAAAGGAACCCGTTCCCGGATGGAGACACATAGGCTACTGGAGAAAGATGCCGAAGGCTGTGAAGGAGAATCTCAAGACCTTTTTCCTCGCACGCGACGCCATCGCGAAGCGCTTCAACGTCCCCGCCGCCCGCGTCATGGACAAGCACACGCTTCTCTCTCTTGCCGAGAATCCCCCGAAGACGAGAAAGGAGCTCGGGGAGAGAATCAAGAACGAGCCCCAGCGCTTCAGAACCCTTCTAGAGGACAGTCTCTGGAAGGAAATCGAGAAGAGGTGAGTATGAACGATTCCCCACGTCTGCTCAACGAAGAATTGAAGGATCCCGAATTCCGGAAGATAAGGAACGAGCTCTATCTCTCCATGCTCGACAGATCCATGGCCGAGGCGGAGGAAGGCAACGTCATCGTGAAGACTATCGAAGAACTCGAGGAATACGAGAGACCTCAGGTCTAGTACATGTACATCTACTTTCCTTTTGCTGTTCTCTTTGACAGCAAATTTGTAAAACGAAAATGAACAAATCTGGAAAACAAAAAACAGCAAATTTGTAAAACAAAAACTAGCAAATCTGTAAAACGCCCGTTATAATACAAGAAATTAGCTTTAAATCAATGTTGAACGGAAATGGTGCAGAATGAAGTATCTGAAAAGGATAGCAGATAAGCAGCTTGAATTGAAACTTGAAGCATTCGGAGCTACCTGGATTCAGGGACCGAAAGGCTGTGGAAAGACGACAACGGCAAAACAGAAGGCGAAAAGCTGTATAGAGTTCCAGGATGAGGACAAAAGAGAGAATTACCTTCTTATTGCGAACACACATCCCTCTGACCTCCTGAAGGGACCGAAGCCACGTCTTTTCGACGAGTGGCAGGATGCCCCGAAGATCTGGGGAGCTATAAGAAAGGATGTAGATGATTCCGGTGAAACGGGACAGTATATTCTGACTGGATCAAGCTCAAAAACTGTAAAAACTCCACATACGGGTACTCTCAGAATTTCGAGAATGAAGATGTATCCCATGAGTCTGTATGAGAGCGGGGAATCGAATGGGGAAATATCGTTATACGACCTCTTCGAAAACCCGGATTCCTTCCAGGGGTGTCAGTCGAATCTGACAGTCGACGGAATAAAGTTTGCTGTATGCCGCGGAGGATGGCCTCAAAGCCTCTCTGGAAAGACAGACAGGGCAAAGCTCGCAATAGCGAAGGATCTTTTCAGTCAGACCTGCAAGGTCGACATCTCGGAGATAGACGGGGTTAAGAGGAATCCTCTCTGGGCTGAAATGATTCTCAGATCATACGCAAGGAATATCTGCACGCTCGCGGAGACGAAGACGATATTTGCTGACGTCACTGCCACATGTGACATATCAAGGCCGACACTCAATGATTATCTTTCAGCTCTCGAGGGTCTGATGATTGTCGAAGATGTCGATGCATGGTCTCCTCAAATACGGTCCAAGACGGCTATCCGCTCCTCAAAGAAGAGGAATCTGATTGATCCGTCGATTGCCGCTGCGGCTCTTGGTGTGTCCCCGGATTACTTCTCCGGAGATTACAGAACGCTCGGCTTCCTCTTTGAATCGCTGTGCATCAGGGATCTGAAGATATATTCCTCGCTTCATGACGGAACGGTATCGTATTACCACGACAGGACCGGGCTTGAGGCTGATGCCGTACTCCATCTTGAAGACGGAAGATATGCCCTGATTGAGTTCAAGCTGGGGCAGAGTGAGATTGACAAGGGGGCTGAAAACCTGCTGAGGATAGAGACTCTGATCAGAAAACATAACGAGGACGAAACACTAGGCAGAATCAGAATGCCTGATCTGAAGCTGATAATCACGGGAACCCAGTACGGATACAGACGCAGTGACGGTGTGTTTGTAATCCCGATTGGCTGTCTCAGAGACTGACTTTCGTATTCTTTATACAGCTGTACAAAAAGTGGCGACACTGTCGCCACTTTTTTAAAGACTTATCATGTAAAGAATTATCGCCTTGTCTTGTCACTGGTCGTTCTCATTCCTGTCAGTGAAATCCTCGAGCTTGTTTTCTTTGTACCATCTCGGACTGAGCATTTCTCTGGCATTGCTGATAGCTTCTGACAGTTTCTTTTCGAGAAGTTTCTTTGAAGACATCTTCGTGAGGATTAGCTGTATCTCTCCATGCCTGACAAGGAAACAGACGGAAAAAAGAGAAGTAACTGGTTATGTTTCCTGAGGCTGTGTTAGAATGAACCCCGGAGTATGATATGAAGAAATTACTTTTTATTTTGTTTGCAATTTGTCTGCTTGTCAGCTGTGCAAGTATCGGCCCCAATTCGGAGGGGTCAAAATTCATGGCTGGTGTAGAGGACACCGGATCTGACAGTGGTTTATGGGAAAAGTACTATTATCTTGACGAATTCCTGAGTCCTACAGACAAAGCCTATATAACTGTTCCCATCGTTGGTGCTTTTTCCGATTCACTGGCAGCCGGGTCACTGCTTACGGGATATCTTGTCGTAGAAGAAGACGTTGTAAAAATAGAACTTTATGAATACGACATTTATCCGGCAGCAGCCGAAACAGGTAGTGTTTATGTAAAGATGAAGGCAGGTGACGAAGTTGTCGAGGTGGGTTCGGCTGTTCAAAAGGATTACAGTTTCGTATTGTATGATGCGAAGGCCGTCTTTGACCTGTTCACCCGGTATGATGAAGTACAGTTCTATGTTGAAACAGCTTCAAAGTATTATTTCTCCGTCAGCACAGCAGGATTCATACACGCATATAAGACAGCTTTTGTTTCCAAATGACCCGGAATCGGTCTGCTGATAAACGGAACATAAAAAGTCGCGACACTGTCGCGACTTTTTCAAAGACTTGCTTTGTAAGGAATTATCTTCTACCATGGATATCTCCCGGTCAGCTCTGGCTCGACGCTATCTGGAGTACGTCCAAGGGGCATGCCTGAACGCACTTCCCGCATGCTATGCACTTCGACGTCTGGCAGTTTACCGGGGAGGTCACCATCACGTGAAATGGGCATACCTTACGGCATTCACCGCAGCCGTTGCAGAGCTTCTTGTCTATCGTCCATACGCCGGAAGGAAGCTGCTTTATTGCGTTCTGCGGACAGACCTTCGCACACTTTCCGCACTGGATGCAGGTAACGGGCTTCCATTCACCGTTCTTCTCCTCGATTCTGAGGGCACTCCATCTTCTGTCTTTTTCCCTGTAGAACATATCGGAGCAGGCTCTTACGCACTCGAGGCATCCTATGCAACGCGCTCCGGGATTCACGAAGAGCCTCCTGCCTTTCGCAAGAACCTTCTTCTCTGCGGGGCGGATGAGGTACGGAGTGCTCTCCATCGGGAGTTCATGATGGAGAACGTGGTCCCAGTGATAGTATGCATTGCTGATTGCAGGGGCGGTCGGAATCGAGGTGATTTCCCCGATGCCTATTGCGCCGCTCGATGTCCTGAGGCCGGGCTTCTCGACGATGATTGAAGTAATCTTCGGAAGCTCGTCCGCTCTGAAGAGTCCCAGGGAGCCGTATTTCTCGATGGGTTTGCAGTCCTTGATTCTGTAGCGTTCCCTCAGGGCATAACCCATGCCCATGACGACGCCGCCCTCGATCTGTCCTTCGACATTCGTGGGATTGATGGCTCTTCCCACATCGTGTGCGGCAACCATCTCCTGTATCGTACCGTCATCGTTGAGGATACAGAGCTGGGTTGCATAGCCGTAGGCGACGTGGCTTACGGGGTGGGGGACGGGCGAGCCCATCTTGTCTGTCTTCGCAAGATACTCTGCAAAGAATTCCTCGCCTTCGAGATCCTTGAGGCTCTTGTTACTGAGAGCATCCTTCAGCATGTTCGCAGCACGGCGTGCAGCTTCACCCGTGACTGTCGTGTGACGGCTGCCGCTCGTAGTGCCGCTGTCGGGGTCGTTCGTGGATGCTCTTTCGACGACTATGAGGTTCTCATCGAGTCCCGTTATGTCGGCCGTTACCATCTTGAGAACGGTCCAGAGTCCCTGTCCTATGCAGGAGCCGCCGCAGTGCACGTGAACCTTTCCGCCTTCGATGATGAGCTTTACTCTTCCCCAGTCGGGAAGTCCCACTCCGACTCCGGCGTTCTTCATCGCACATGCGATACCCTTTATCTTCGCACTGTCGTACTTGTCCCTGACTGCAAGGAGCGTCTCCGCAAGTCCCGTCGAGTCATCGGCTATCTGTCCGTTCGGAAGTTCCTGACCCGGGCGTATTGCGTTGAGGTATCTTATGTCCCATTCGCTGATTCCCACTTCCCTGGCAAGAGTATTGAGCATGTTCTCGATAGCGAAGCATGTCTGCGTGACTCCGAAGCCTCTGAATGCACCTGAAGGGGGATTGTTCGTGTAATATGCGTAGCCGTCTATCTTGAAGTTCTGGTAGTTGTACGGACCCGAGGCGTGGGTGCATGCTCTTTCAAGTACCGGGCCTCCGAGTGACATGTAGGCACCCGTATCTGCAATGACCTTGGCAACTACCCCCTGTATCTTTCCCTTTTCGTCGACGCCGACTGTGAAATCCATCTCCATCGGATGACGCTTTGGGTGGAAGAGAAGGGACTCTGCGCGGGTGAGTTTCATCTTCACCGGACGCTTTAAAAGGTATGCGGCAAGCGCCGAGAGGTGCTGGACGGTGACGTCCTCCTTGCCTCCGAAGCCGCCTCCGACAAGGCAGTTCTCGACTTCGACCTTCTCGTACGGGAGTCCGAGGAACGGTGCCGTCTCGTGGAGGGTGTCGTAGACTCCCTGGTCTGTTGAATATATCTTGACGCCGTCGTCACCCTTCGGAACAGAGAGAGCACACTCCGGCTCGAGGAAAGCGTGTTCCGTATAGGGAGTGGAGAAGTGCGAGGAGTAGACGTGAGCCGAGTGCTTTATGGCTTCCTCTGCGTTTCCGCGTGAAACGTGCTTCTCGACTGCAAGGTTCGTCGGGCAGTCTTCGTGGACGGCGGGAGCGCCCTCGGCCATTGCGGCAGCGGGACTGTCAACGAAGGGAAGGGGCTCGTATTCAACCTTCACGAATTTCTTCGCAGCCTCGACCTCTTCGACTGTCTCTCCGACAATGAGGGCGACGGGGTCACCGAGGAAGCGGGTGATTTCTCCTACATCCACTATTGCGTTCCAGTCCTTCGTAAGATGTCCCACGACCTTGTTTCCGGGAACATCCTTTGCGGTGAATATCTTTACGATGCCGGGCTGTTTCTCCGCTTCGGTTATATCGAGTGAGAGGACTCGGGCACGGGGGTATCTGCTTCTCACGCACGATGCGTGGAGCATGCCGTCGACGTAGAGGTCGTCCGGGTACTTACCCGTTCCCGTGACCTTTTCCCTGACGTCGACTCTGTGGACTCTCTCGCCGATCTTCCACTTCACATCACCGGGCTTTATGGTGTTCTCGCCTCGCTTGATTTCGGCAGCGAGCTCGATGGCCTTCACGATTTTGACGTAACCCGTACAGCGGCAGATGTTGTTTCTGATTGCATGCCTTATCCCGGCTTCGGTCGGGTTTGTATTCTTATCGAGAAGGGCCTTCGCGCACATGACCATGCCGGGAATGCAGAAGCCGCACTGTACGGCTCCGGCTTCGCCGAAGGCGTAGGTATATAAATCCTTCTCCTCGTCGGTGAGTCCCTCGACAGTCAGAATCGTCTTTCCGTCAACGCTTCCCGTTGTGTGTGTACATGCCTTTACGGTCTCGCCGTCGATGATTATCGTGCACGTTCCGCATGCACCTTCGCTGCATCCGTCCTTGACGGACGTGAGATGAAGGTCATCCCTGAGATATCTCAGGAGGCTCTTGTTCTTTTCGACAGTTACTGATTTTCCGTTGACAACAAATGAAGACATAACTGCTTTCTCCTCAGTCTACACATTCTGCGTAAAAAGGAGGCCCCTTAGCTTCTGCGTGGAGAGCAGCGGTCTGTGATACCAACCCGTCTCTTATTCTCCGAGTCTTTCCGGTTTTTGTAAAGTAAAATCCTCAGCCGAGTTTTATGACGATTTCCTTCCTGTCGGTCTCGAGATGATGGTAGACAACACCCGCTGCATCGAGCATTCTTCTCGAGGCACGTGAAGCATCACTGTCCCTGTATTTGTCGGAGAGGTAGTAGATCTCCTTTATCCCGCACTGGATGACTGCCTTTGCGCATTCATTGCAGGGAAAGAGCGCAACGTAGAGCGTGGCGCCTCTGAGACGCGAAGGGTCGCAGGAGTTGAGGATTGCGTTGAGCTCGGCGTGACATACATACGGATACTTCGTCTGGGACCAGTCTCCCGTGCGTGCCCAGGGAAGGTCGTCGTCGCTGCACCCCGAGGGAAAGCCGTTGTAGCCCACGCCTATGATCTTCTTGTCTGAAGATACGATGCATGCCCCGACCTGCGTGTTCGGGTCCTTGCTCCTCATTGACGAAAGCACCGCTACTCCCATGAAGTATTCATGCCAGCTTATGTAATCCTGTCTCTTGTCGCTCATAGATGACTCCTTACTCAATTATACAGAGAGTAAGGTGAAAGGGAAGAGAAAAGATTGACGGAGTAGCAGACTGTAAAAGACAGCCGGAACGGCGGGGAAACGGAATCGGATATACTAAGTAAGTTAATTGCTTCCAGTTCAATTGATAAAGCATATTGTGCAGGCGAGATTTCCGCAATTTCTATTTTCAGATTTTATCAGTTCTGACAAAAAATGAAAATATATTTCATGGGGTAATCCGAATAACCGGATTCATAAGACTAATTATTTCAGTGATATGTAATAAAGCATAATGTACCTGGGTGGCTTCATTGATTTCTATTTTCAAATTTTATCAGTTCTGATAAAAGTTGAAAGTAGTGCGTTGGTGTGGTAATATCGTATCATGATCATAAAGAGAGACAGCTATCTCAGAAAACTCATTGCAAAGCGTGACAACGGACTCGTGAAAGTCATAACCGGCCTGAGAAGGTCTGGTAAGACCTTCTTGCTCAAGGAGTTATACACATCATGGCTGAAGGAGAACGGAGTAAGGACGGAGAATATCTTATACATTCAGCTCGACAAGAACACTTCGCTGAAATACCGTAATCCCCTGTATCTTGACGAGTATCTGAGAACTCTCATCAGCGAGCGGGAGGGACGCTGCTATGTGATGATAGACGAAATCCAGTTCTCCTCTGCTGTTCCGAATCCGTATCTGCCCGGAGAGGTGCAGAGCAGAGAGAATGACGTCACGTTCTATGACACCGTACTCGGTCTGATGGATGAGTGCGATCTCTACATCACGGGATCGAATTCCGAGATGTTGAGCTCGGACATTCTGACATCCTTCAGAGGCAGAGGTGATGAGATAAGGGTTTCTCCTTTGAGCTGGGGCGAGTACACCGAGGTCTTCGGTGACACCGACCTCGCGTGGCGGAACTATCTTCTCTACGGAGGAATGCCGTACGTAACGCAGCTGGAAGCCGATGCGGACAAAAAGAAGTACCTTGATGATCTCTTCGAGAAGACGTACGAGAAGGATATAATCGAAAGATACAAAATCAGGGACGAGGCCGGAGTCTCGGCGCTTCTTGATTATCTGGCATCGACAATCTGCTCGTTTACGAATTCCGGAAACATCTCCCAGAGTATGAAGACTGTCTCGCGCCCTACTGTCGATTCCTACATCGGCCATTTCGAGAATGCATTCCTCCTTTCCGAAGCCAGGCGTTTCGATATAAGAGGGAAGGAGTATCTGCAGGGACAGCAGAAATACTATTTCACCGATCTCGGCCTCAGAAATTCCCGTCTCAATTTCCGGCAGTATGACATACCTCATCTTCTGGAGAACGTCGTCTACAACGAACTTGTAAGGCGCGGACTCAGTGTAGATGTCGGAATGGTCCAGACGAGGGTGAAGAACAGAAACGGCGACTGGCAGATAAGCTATCTCGAATCCGACTTCGTCATCAATTCGGCAGACCGGAAGATGTACATCCAGGTTGCAGAAGGAATCGACGATCCGGGAAAGAAGAAACAGGAGATGGCGTCACTTGTGCATATCCGGGACGGTTTCCCGAAGTACATCCTGATTAACCGGAATGTGCCGAAACATTATACAGAAGAGGGAATCATCATTATGTCGATCAGGGATTTTCTTCTCTCCGATGACATAATCTGAACTTTCCTTTCCTCTCATCTGAAGTTATCTTCTTCCTGTATATATGAGGTGGGTATGAGCCAACTAACGAAGCTAGCACTTGAGAAATCACTGAAGGAGCTTCTGCTCCAGAAGAGCCTGTCGCACATAACGGTTACGGACATAACGGAGAACTGCGGGATAAGCAGGATGACGTTCTACTATCATTTCAAGGATGTCTACGAGCTCGTCGAATGGGCATGCTACGAGGATGCCTCACGCGCCCTCGAAGGCAAGAAGCACTACGACGACTGGAAGGAGGGCTTCCTCCAGATTTTCGAAGCCGTGAAGGAGAACAAGCCCTTCATCCTCAATGTCTATCACTCAGTAAGCCGGGAGCAGATAGAGAACTATCTCTTCCGCCTCACCTTCGACCTCCTGAAGGGAGTCGTCGATGAGGAGTCGAAGGGAATGGTCGTGAGGGAGGAGGACAAAGTCTTCATTGCCGATACCTACAAGTATGCCTTCGTCGGCGTCATGCTCGACTGGATAAACCATGACATGCTGGAGGATCCGGAAAAAGTGATCGAGAAGCTCGACAAGGTTGTCCGCGGCGGCTTCAGAAGCGCACTCGAGCGCTTCCGTGTCGGCTGATTTTCCTTACACTTTCACTTCTTTGATAAAAAACTGAACAGCGTCCCCGAACTGTAAATTTCCGTTTTTCCGGGATTTCGTTATCTATCTGGTATCAAACGAAATCAATGGTACGGAGGTACAGAATATGTATTATTCAAGCGGAAATTATGAAGCCTTTGCCAGGCCGCAGAAGCCGGAAGGCGTCGAGAGGAAGTCGGCGTATATCGTCGGAAGCGGACTGGCGGCCCTGACGGCTGCATGCTATCTCGTGAGAGACGGTCAGATGAAGGGTGAGAGGATTCACATCCTCGAGAAGGGACAGACTGCAGGCGGTGCATGCGACGGCTGGAAGTTCGAGAACACGGGCTATGTCATGCGCGGCGGAAGGGAGATGGACAACCACTTCGAAGTCATGTGGGACCTCTTCAGAAGTATCCCGTCAATCGAGACGGAGGGAGTCAGCGTACTCGACGAGTACTACTGGCTGAACAAGAAGGACCCGAACTACTCGCTCTGCCGTGCGACTGTCAACAGGGGCGAGGACGCCCACACCGACGGCAGATTCGATATCTCGGACAAGGGCGCGATGGAGATCATGAAGCTCTTCTTCACCCCCAACGAGGAACTCCAGGACAAGAAAATTACCGACTACTTCGATGACGAAGTACTCAACTCGAACTTCTGGCTCTACTGGAGGACCATGTTCGCCTTCGAGAACTGGCACAGCGCACTCGAGATGAAGCTGTATATTCAGAGGTTCATACATCATATCGGGGGACTGCCGGATTTCACGGCTCTCAGATTCACGAAGTACAACCAGTACGAATCGATGATTCTCCCAATGGTGAAATATCTCGAGGAGAGAGGTGTCGTATTCCACTTCGGTGTACAGGTCGTGAACGTCGAATTCGACTGCACGGAAAAGAAGAAGGTTGCAAAGCGCATCGACGTACTCGAAGACGGGAAGAAGAACTCGATCGACCTCACGGAGAACGACCTCGTCTTCATCACGAACGGAGGCTGCGTCGAGAATTCCTCGATGGGAAGCCAGAACAAGAAGGCAGAGTACAATACGGAAATCAAGGAAGGCGGCGGCTGGGATATGTGGCGTAAAATCGCCCGTCAGGACCCGTCCTTCGGACACCCGGACAAGTTCATCCGTGACCCCGAGAAGACTAACTGGATGAGTGCGACTGTCGAGACGCTCGACGACAGAATCCTTCCTTATATAAAGAAGATATGTAAGCGTGACCCGCTTTCGGGAAAGGTCGTCACGGGCGGCATTGTAACAGTGAAGGATTCCTCCTGGCTCATGAGCTGGACCATCAACCGTCAGCCCCAGTTCAGAGAGCAGCCGAAGGATCACTGTCTTGTATGGGTGTATTCTCTTTTCACAGATAAGAACGGCGACTACGTGAAGAAGCCGATGAGAGAGTGCACGGGTAAGGAAATCTGCGAGGAGTGGCTCTATCATCTCGGAGTACCGGAAGGGGAGATAGAGGAGCTTGCCTCGAAGAGCGCGAATACCGTTCCCGTCATGATGCCGTACATCGACGCATTCTTCATGCCCCGTGCCTACGGCGACAGACCCGACGTCGTTCCGGAAGGAGCCGTCAACTTCGCATTCCTCGGGCAGTTCGCGGAGACCAGGAGAGATACCATCTTCACGACTGAGTATTCGATGAGAACGGGAATGGAGGCCGTTTATACTCTTCTCAACATCGACAGGGGAGTCCCGGAAGTATGGGGAAGCGTCTACGACGTGAGATGCCTTCTCGATGCGACGGTAAAGCTCCGGGACGGAAAGAAGATTACCGATATGTCCTTCAACCTCATCGAGCGTCTTGCCCTGAAGAAGGTCATGGAAAAGATCAAGGGTACGGATATCGAGAAACTGCTGAAAAACTACAACGTCATCTGACAACAGACTCAACAGCAGACATAAAGGGACCTGCTTCCACAGCGGAGGCGGGTCCTTTCCTTTCACAACCTGTAACGTTTGACGTCTTTCCGGACATCTGAACTCAGCTGCCTACAACCTGTAAGCAGCTTATCGGCTACTCTTTGAGGCTCTGTTTGCGTCAGACGCTTTGAGTGGACTGCTGACATCTTGTCAGCGGTTCAACTGCTCATCTTCAATCGATAGAAGTACAGTTGTGCCGTTTTCACGGAAATACGCATGGTAAAATTCGAATACAGCTGTATGGATTTTCTTTTGAGCTTTACAACTCCTTTCCCGCGGATTTACCATAATGGCAAAAATACAAGGAGATAATTAATGAAGAAATTTCTGATTATTATGTTATCGGTTCTTCTCCTCCTGTCCTTCACATCCTGTGATAA
>CAVFVX010000060.1:0-14218 GCA_963626075.1 Acutalibacteraceae bacterium | reverse complement strand
CTGTCATCGCCGTCAATCCCGCATCCGACTATCAGAGAATGAAGGAACTCGAGCTGTAGAGATTAACTCTGTAATCATTTTCTGTTCTGCGCTTGATCCGATTTGAGCTGGATTCTCGATGTCAATGTTAGGGAAATCTTCATGATATCGGGATTAAGGATTGATTCGCTGTATTCCAGAGGTCCCTTTTCGCACTGTGCGGTCCGGCGGAGCTTCAGAAGGGGTTTTCCTTCGGTGACATCCAGCATCTGGGCATCAATGAAGCTTGCACAAATCGGAAGGACTTCCTCTCTGGCTTCCGTGAAATGTATATCGTAGATTTCAGCTACCTGACGGTACAGGGAGTAGAGCTTTCCAATACGTTTGTCGAAATCGGGGAAGAAATCCGTTCTAAGATAATTTGTAAGGAAATTATACGGTTTTCCGTTCAGGGAATGTATCCATCGTGCACGATAAACAAGGGTTGCAGGGTCGACTTCAAGTTCTTTCGAGACAACGTTGTCGGCAAGAACCGTGTCGATTATGGCATTGGTGCTGCTTTCCTCCCAGGGCTGTTCCTCTGCAAAATAGAAGTCTATATCAGAAACATCCGTTACCCTCGAGGATGCGAGGTGGGAGGATATCATCTCCTGCGTGCAGACTATGGTGCCCGATCCTCTTCTTGACGCAATCATTCCTTCCCCATGAAGAAGCCTCAGAGCGTTGCGCACCGTTGTGCGGCTTGCATTGAAGGAGGCCATGATTTCAGTTTCTGTCGGGAATGAGCTTCCGCCGGGATATGTCCCGTTGACTATGTCATGCTTGAGAGCGTCGAAAATCTGCAGATATCTGGGATAGAACTTTGCCATCGATATTTTTCCCCTGGGACTTCTGTATTGCAGGTCGCCAGAAGAATTATTGCACACCTTCAGCGAAGAAGCAATTATTTTTGTATTTAAAAGTAAAAGACAAATTTGTATCAATAAAAGAGTCTTTTACTTGAACTCATATTTCCAATACCTACTCTCCTTTTAGTATATATATTCTGCATTTGGAAAAAAATATTAGCAGAAAGTTCGATAAAATACTTGTTGACAGCTGATATGTGTGTTGTTACTATGTCTAAAGGTTGATGAAATGTATTTAAATTTCAGATACAACTTTTAAAACAAAAGGAAGTCTTTCGGAGAGGGTAGAACACGTTTCCGGGAGAAAGGGAGGAAAAAATGAAAAAAGCACTTGTTCTTTTGCTTGCACTGATGCTTCTTATGGTTTCATGTGCAAAGAAGACTGAGACTGCCGGGGCTTCGGACAATGCTGTGAAAAGTACGGTTGCAGGAATGGAATCGGCTACAGCTGAGAGTGACAGCATGACAATCGGAGTCGCACTGGATGTTGAATCATTCATCCCGTGGCTCATGGCCAGTGACGGCAGACAACAGGTCATCTATAACAAGATCTATGAGACTCTTGCATTCCTGCGCCCCGACGGCACAAGGGAGTATGTCCTTGCAAAGAGCGTGGAACCCAACGGAGATAACTGTTACAGAATCACCCTCTATGACAATATTTACGACTCCAACGGCAACCAGATAACGGCTTCGGACGTAGTCTTCTCGTACAACATGTGTTTCAAGACGGGACAGCTTGCATGGGGTATAAAGTATCTCGATCATTTCGATATAATCAATGATTATGAACTTGACATGTATCTCAACCAGGAATCGGCAGTAGCTCTCGACATGGTTCTGAAGACATGCCATATCGTGGATGAGGATTCCTACAATGCAAGCCCGGACGGAATGGCAACGACTCCTGTCGGAACGGGACCGTATGTGCTTGAGAAGTATGTTCCGGGTTCTGAAGTCGTCCTGAAAAGAAGGGATTACTGGCAGACAGATGAAACGAAGACTGCGACAAGTGGTCTCGATGGCAGTGTGAAGACAGTCACTTACAAGGTCATCTCGGATACCTCGCAGCTTGCACTGGCACTCGAGATGGGAGATATCGATGCATCAATCAACATCGCCACAGCTGATCTTGACACATTCCTCAACGAAGACCGCAGCGCAAAGGACGGATACAACAGTGTTCAGACTCTGGGTGCCCTTCTTTTCTACATTGCGTACAACTGCAGCGAGAACAGTCCTCTGCAGAACCAGAAGCTGCGACAGGCGATAAGCTATGCAATCGATATGGAAACGATTACCCAGAACATCTACGGAAGCGACGGATCTGTTGCACATACGAACTCCTCTGTCTACTACAACGACTACGATTCGTCTCTCAACAATCATGTTCCGTATCAGTACAACGTTGAAAAGGCTAAGGAACTCATGAATGAGGCAGGATATAAGGAAGGAGATCTTACTCTCAACCTCATCATCAACACCGAGTACAACTACGCCCAGACAGCCTCTCTTGTACAGGCTTATCTGAAGCAGATTGGGATCAACGTGAACATCAGCACCTATGAGTCTGCAATGTTCAATACACTGATCAACGATTCAACAGCCTTCGACATGTACATGAACTGCACGATGAGCCTCAATACTCCGGGCCGCATGGGACTCTTCGACAAGAACGGCTATTCCACGGGAGTCAACGGCGTATTCGTCGACGATGCTGTCCTCCAGGAGAAGTTCGACAAAGCCAATATGGCGTCGACCTACAGCAAGGAAACCGTCACGGATCTTCTGAACTATGTCGAGGAAATGGCATACAACTATCCTATGTACTATGCATACAACTACATCATCACTAAAGACAATGTGACCGAAATCGTCTACGACAGGAATAATGCGATTGTTCCCAACGCCTGTACGATTCTTGAAAAGTAAGAGATGTTAAATTGATGGGCGGAATCTTCTTGATGCCGCCCTGACGGAAGCAGGGACAGTGTTTCCCGGTTTCTTCTGAAAGGTTAAGTCATGGGAAGATATATCATCAAGCGAATTTTATGGCTGATCCCCGTGGTCCTCGGGGTGTCTATTCTGATTTTCACCATAATGTACTTTGTTCCCGGAGATCCTGCCCAGGTGATTCTCGGACAGAGTGCAACCCAGCAGCAGATAGCGGAGCTTCATGAGAGCATGGGGCTCAATGACCCCTACATCGTCCAGCTGGGAAGGTTTCTGAAGGAGACGTTCCTTGAATTCAATCTCGGAACTTCATATATAAACAAGGTCTCCGTCCGCGACAGCCTCCTGCAGCGGTTCCCCCAGACGGCGATAATCGCTCTTGTCTCCTGCTTTCTGCAGGTGGCAATCGGTATCCCGCTGGGGGTGACGGCAGCTGTTCATCACAACAAGTGGCAGGACCGTCTCTCGGTCGTCGGGGCGATGATAGGGATATCGATTCCGAGCTTCTGGCTTGCATCGATGCTCATTCTGTTCTTCGCCTTCAGACTCAGGTGGCTACCGGCCTACGGAATCGACAGCTGGGTCTCCTACATTCTCCCATGTATCTGTGCGGCTCTTGCGGGAATCGCGACTGAAGTCCGCTACACACGGACATACATGCTCGAGCAGATTCGTTCTGATTATGTGGTGACGGCCAGAGCGAAAGGAATGCCGGAGAGAATCATCAGGTATCGTCATGCTCTTCCGAACACTCTTATTCCGCTCATTACGGGAATCGGTGGAAGTCTCGGCTCGGCATTCGGCGGAACCGTCATCATCGAGAACGTCTTTTCGATTCCCGGAATTGGACAATATATCGTGAAGGCGATAGGAAACCGTGACTATCCCGTCGTTCGAGGCAGTGTTGTAGTCCTATCCATTGTCTTCAGTTTTATCATGCTCCTTGTGGATATTGCGTATTCCTTCATCGATCCGCGCATCAAGTCACAGTATATGGGCAGAAACAAAAGGAAGAAGGTGTGAGACATGAGTGAAACAAATACCGGTACCATCGACAGAAAGACTCTGAAGAAGGCTGAACGTCAGTCCAGAATAAAGGCATTCAGGGAAGGATGGAACAGATTTGCGCAGAACAAGGCAACACTTGTTTCGATGATTGTAATCGCCGTTCTGATCTTCATTGCAGTTTTTGCGCCGTACCTTACTTCGTATGAATATGATGCAGTGGATCCTCTGAATGCGAATCAGGGGCCCTCTCTCGAGCATCCCTTCGGTACGGACAACATCGGACGGGACATGCTCTCCCGTGTCCTTTACGGCACGCGCTATTCTCTTGCGATAGCATTCGCCGCACAGTCCGTGGGAATTCTTCTCGGAATTCTCTTCGGTGCCGTTGCCGGTTATTTCGAAGGCCTCGTGAGTGACTTCATAATGAGATTCTGCGATATCTTCCAGGCAATTCCCTCAACACTTCTCGCAATCGTCGTTTCTCAGACACTCGGTGCAGGATTCATGTCCACGACCATCGCTCTGGCTGTTACGACAGTACCGAGTATATGCCGTGTCGTGAGAGCGCTTGTCATGCAGATACGTGATCAGGAATACATCGAGGCGGGTAAGGCAATCGACTGCTCGGATGCACGCATTATCATCCATCACATCCTCCCGAACATCATTCCGCAGGTCATCATTTCATTCACCGGCGGTCTGAGTTTCAAGATGCTGGAATCGGCAAGCCTGAGTTATCTCGGACTGGGAATTCAGCCTCCGATTCCCGAGTGGGGAGCGCTGCTTTCCGAAGGAAAGGCATATCTCAGGAAATTTCCTCATCTAGTGATTGCTCCCGGCATATTCATCATCATAGCGGCATTGGCGTTCAATCTTGTCGGTGATGGACTCAGGGATGCACTGGATCCCAAACTGAGAGACTAGGGGGACGGAAAAATGGAACAGACAAATGATTTTCTCGACATAAGAAATCTCCGTGTGGAGTACTCGTCGAACCTTGAAACGGTAAAGGCCGTCAACAGCGTCTCCTTTTCCCTCGAGAGAGGAAGGACACTGGGGCTTGTCGGAGAGACCGGAGCCGGAAAGACCAGTATCGCCCGTGCGATACTCGGTATTCTTCCCGATCCTCCCGCAAGGATTCCGTCGGGCGAAATCTTCTTCGAGGGCAGAGACCTCCTGAAGGCTTCGCAGGCACAGATGAGAAAGATACGCGGCGCCAAGATTTCCATGATTTTCCAGGATCCGATGACTGCGCTCAATCCCGTTCTGACAGTCGGGGACCAGATAGCGGAGGCAGTACGCCAGCATAAGGGCGTATCAAAGGCGGAAGCTGAGAAGGAATGCTGCAGAATGCTCGAAATGGTGGGTATTCCCGCAGAAAGAAGAAGTGAATATCCTCATCAGTTCTCGGGCGGAATGAAGCAGAGGGTTGTAATTGCAATTGCCCTGGCATGCAGTCCTGATCTTCTGATTGCGGACGAGCCGACAACTGCTCTCGATGTCACAATCCAGGCGCAGGTGCTGGAACTGATTCATAATCTTCAGCAGAAGCATAAGATGGCGATGATTCTCATTACTCATGACTTCGGGATAGTTGCCGAGAGCTGCGACGACATCGCCGTAGTCTATGCGGGGCAGATTGTCGAGTACGGCTCAATCGAGCAGGTTTTCTCGGATAAGCTTCATCCTTATACACAGGGACTATTCGGCTCGATTCCGAAGCTTACGGGCAAGGTGGAGAGGCTTCACAGTATAGAGGGAATGCCCCCCGATCCGACGGATCTTCCGAAGGGCTGCTTCTTCTCGCAGCGTTGCAGATATGCTACGGAAAGCTGCAGAGCAGAGGGCGAGGTTCCCCTCCGTGATATCGGAAACGGACATCTCTGCCGCTGTCTGAATACTGAGAAAATCAGGGAAAAAGGAGGGAAAGACGATGCCGAATCTGATTGAGGTGAAACACCTGAAGAAGTATTTCAGGACGGGCAGGGGAATCCTGCATGCCGTGGACGATGTCTCCTTTGCGATTGAAAAGGGAACGACGCTTGGAGTTGTCGGAGAATCGGGATGCGGTAAGTCGACTCTCGGAAGGACCCTGATTCACCTTCACGAAAGCACATCCGGACAGATATTCTTCGAAGGAGAGGATATCACGCATGTGGGAGCGGCAAGATTGAGTGAACTCCGACGTGATATGCAGATAATCTTCCAGGATCCCTATTCATCTCTGGACCCCCGTATGACAATCGAACAGACGCTGAAGGAGGCCCTGAAGATGGCTGGTTATCATCAGCACGACGAGATTCTCGTTCGTACCCAGGAACTTATGACTCTTGTCGGAATCGACAGGAGGATGATGCATGCTTATCCCCATGAACTTGACGGCGGAAGACGACAGAGAGTCGGAATAGCGAGGGCTCTGGCGATGAATCCGAAGTTCATTGTCTGTGACGAGCCCGTTTCGGCGCTGGATGTTTCAATCCAGGCTCAGGTATTGAACCTGCTGAGCGACCTTCAGGACAAGTACGGTCTGACATATATGTTCGTTACCCACGACATGTCGGTTGTCCGTCATATTTCGGACAATGTATGCGTTATGTATCTCGGACAGGCTGTTGAAACGTGTGCTTCCGAGGAGCTGTTCGAGAGACCTCTTCATCCGTATACGAAAGCGCTCCTCTCAGTCATTCCGGTTCCTGAAATCAGAAAGGAGCACAGAAGGGTGATTCTGGAAGGTGAAATCGTATCTCCCATCGACCCGAAGCCCGGCTGCCGCTTTGCAGCACGCTGTGCCTATGCCGGGAAGGAGTGTCAGGAACCGCAGACACTGGAAGAGGTCTCTCCCGGCCACTTCGTTTCCTGCTGCAGAGTAAGGAAAATCAGCGGCGTGGAGATGTAGAGCATGGAAGAGAAGAAAAAGATCACGGGGTTCCGGGAAAGGTATTACGAAGGATTCTCCCGGAGAATCGTGCTTGACGGTAGAGGAAAGGCGGGAGTCGAATACGTCTATGAAGGAACGTACTACATTCTGGCGGGTTCTGACAGGGAGCGGACTGTTCATAAGGTCATACCGCTTATTTCGGTAGCGTTGTCATCTCTGACTATGATTGATGCAATGTGCATTGCTGCGGAGGCAAACTCAGTGAAGGCCGTTACCGCCATGCAGGCTGCCGCACTACTGCTTCTTCTCGCCCTGTGGACGGGTGTGTTCACCCGGCTCACTGCAAAGAGGGACATGACACTCTGGGAGTACCGGATGGCTGTGAAAACTGTTTCTGAATGCAGCCTTCTGTTCTCCGTTCTTCAGACAGTGGTTTTCGTGACTACAATGGTCATTGCCGTGACCGGGAAAGACGGTTTCAATACAGAAAGTCTTCTGTTTCTGTTTCTGACATTTCTCTCGTCTTCGCTGTTGTTCCTGCTTTTCCTTTTTGTCCGCAGGGAGCATTACCTGACCCGGCAGAGCAACGATCTTCCTCACGGAGAGGACATCACCGGGGACTTTGTTGGTAACTATTGAATGAGGTTCTGATATGAATACTGCAACTATAAGGCTGATGAGCCGTACTCTTTTTATGCCGACGGACATAACGGTCGTTTTCCCTGACGACATTGCTCAGTCCGGGGAGATCTTTCCCGTCGTATGGCTTCTTCACGGGGCATGTGGAGACCACCGCACATACCTGGGGCAGGTCGATTTCGAGTCGATACTTAGGAAACACAGGTGCTTCATCGTCATGCCGTCTGCCCTCAACAGCGATTACGGGGACTATCCTCAGTTCGGAACGGGATACTGTTTCCGGAGCTATTTCTTCGACGAACTCATGCCGTTCATCTTCTCCACCTTTCCTGTTTCTCCAGAGAGGGATAAGAATTACATTCTCGGTGCCTCAATGGGCGGGTTCGGGGCGATGAGCCTTGCTCTTTCAAGGCCGGAGATGTTTCGTTCTGTCGGAATGCTCGGCTCATCAATGCGACAGTCGCAATTCCTCGAGGAATACAGAGGAAAAACGATGGAGGAATTCAGAAGAGACGCTCTCGAAAATCCCCGTTCATTCCCGACAGAGTACGGGAATCCCGAAAGCGGGATAAAGCTCAAGGAAGTCAACATCATTACGAAGTATGCTTCGGTTGAAGCTTTCTTCGATTCCTCAGACTGCATGTGGCGGCGTTTCCCGGAGGTTGCCGGAAAACATCTGCTTCCTGAAATCTACGTTGCCTGCGGGACTGCAGATTTGTTCTATCCGGCAGTCTGCCGATTCAGGGAGCTTGTGGAGACTCTCGGAGTACAGGAAAAGGTTAAGTTCAATCTTCCGGCCGGAGTCGGACACAGCGAGACATTCTTTGCTTCCATGATTGGTTCCTTTTTCGACATATACGAGGTGTAGAGATGAATCAGATTATATTGAAAGTCAGAAGCAGAAAACTGACGCAGCTTAATGAGGTATGCATTCTCATTCCCGAGGGCGATTATTCCGTGAGAAGGGAATACCCCGTACTGTGGCTTCTTCACGGAGGAAGCTGGGACTATACATGCTTTCTTTATCATGACAGGATTGAGGAACTCCTGAAGGGAAGGAAATACATGGTCGTCATGCCTTCCGGTCTCAACAGTGATTTCGCGAATCACATGGAATTCGCGAACGGCTATCCGGTGACGGACTACTTCTTCGACGAGCTGATGCCTCTTGTCTACCGCACCTTCCCTGCATCGAAGAGGAAGGAGGACAATTATCTTGCCGGCTATTCCATGGGGGGAGCAGCCGCTCTGATGTTTGCTCTTCTCCACCCCGAAAAGTTCGCTCTTACGGGAGTACTCGGAAGCACGGTAAGGGAATCAGCATTCTTGGAGCCTTACAGGAAACTGAAGGGCTGGGAGTTCAGAGCGGAGGCCGTAAAGAATCCGAAGGCATTTCCTACCGAGTTCGGAGATCCGGAGAATGGGATAACACAGAAGGAAATCAACATGATTTCACGCTATGACAGTGTTGAGGATTACCTCGATTCTCCCGAATGCACGATTGAGCGATTCAACGATGCGGTAGAGAAGGGCAGCGTACCTGAGCTTCTTTTCTGCTCAGGGGAAGAGGACGGATGTACCCCGAAGGTCAGGGCTTTTCTCGATTATGCTTTGAATGCGGGAGTGAAGAGCATCAGGAGTTCTTTCATCCCCGGCTGCACACATGACATGAGCGATATTGTCCTCATGTACGCTCTGAAGGAAATGGGATTGACTGACTGATGAAAAGGAAACGGTATCTTCTATTTGCGATAATCGTCATGGGAATGTGTCTCAGACCCTCGATAACGGGGCTGGGCTCCCTGCTGAAGCTGATCAAGACTGAACTGGCCGTGTCTGATACCCTGGCGGGGCTTCTGACTACGATTCCGATGGTGATGTTCGCCGTTTTCTCTCCGTTTGTCAGCAGACTCAACGGAAGACTCGGAACCTCGCGCACACTCTGCGGCGGCTTTTTCGCCATCGCTCTGGGAATTGTCATCAGGTCCTTCGGAGGAGTCATCGGCCTCTACCTTGGAACCGCCCTCATAGGAATCGGAATCGCATGCGGCAATGTCCTCATGCCCGCAGTCATCAAGAGTGAGTTTCCACGGAAATACGGCTTCGTCACAGCACTCAATTCCACGGGACTTGCCGTCTCGTCGGCATTAGCATCGGCAGTGAACTATCCTCTGGCGGCGAGACTCTCCTCGGGGTGGAAGGGATGTCTCTGTATTTACGCAGCCTTGGCACTCCTTGCCGTCGCTGTATGGTTTCCTGTGCGTGATGTGTCCGTCCGTACACAGAAGAGTGAGAAATCCCTTCTGAGAAACCGAACAGCATGGGCTGTCACGCTTTTTCTCGGAATCGAAGCGCTCTGCTTCTACAGTTGTTCATCGTGGCTCTCCACAATCTTCCAGAACAAGGGGCTGGATGCAGAGACGGCAGGGTATTACGTATCGTGCTTCCAGCTCATGGGAATACCTGCATCCTTCATCGTGCCGACCGTGGCGGGAATGAGAAAGGACCAGCGTGCCCTTACCGCAGGGGTTGTCGGTGCCTTTCTTCTGGGAATACTCATGATGATTTTCTCCGAGAGTGCAGGACTCCTTCTCTTTTCCGCTTTCCTTGCAGGAATCGGATGCAACGGAGGCTTTGCCCTCTCGATGGCGTTCATAGGCTTCAGAACTTCCTCCGGCGCCGATGCCGTCGCCCTTTCGGGAATGAGCCAGAGCATAGGATATGTCGTTGCTGCGTTCGGCCCGATTGGAATGGGACTTGTCAATGACGTTCTCGGTTCCTGGAATGCCTGTCTCTGGATTATCGCAGCTCTTCTTGTACTTCTGATGGCAGTGGGTATGAAGTGTGCGAAAGAGGGGACGCTGGAATCGGAACCCGAGCTCTGACGTCCTATACCATAGGAGAGCCAAATCGTATATACTGTCCCCGCCATTAAGCGGAGAGTTTGTCTCATTTAACCTTGACGACATCTCTCATCAGTAATTAACTTAATGACAGAAGGAATACATATATGGACAGAATTGTCTATCTTGACAACAACGCCACGACACAGATGGCTTCTGAAGTCATTGCAATCATGGAGGAGAACTCCTCCCTCTACGGCAATGCCTCCAGCATGCACACTCTCGGCCGTTCCTCGGCTTCCGGCATAGACTGGGCGAGGAAGGAAGTTGCGGCGCTTATAAATTCGGATCCCGGAGAGATATACTTCAACTCCGGTGCCTCAGAGTCGAACAACACGGTCTTCAACATCTTCAGGGACCTCATTGACGACGGAGCGAAGAAGGACAGAATCCTTCTCTCCACTGTCGAGCATCCCGCGTCAATCGAGACTGCGAAGTACCTGATCAGGAAAGGCTACAAGATCGAGTTCATCCCCGTCGACAGAACGGGAGAACTCAACCTCGAAGCTCTCGAGAAGATGATGGGAGACGATGTGTGCCTTGTTTCCGTAATGACGGGAAACAACGAGAGCGGCGTAATCCAGCCCGTGAAGAAGGCTGCCGGGATTGCCCACGCTCACGGCGCATACTTCCATACCGACGCAACCCAGGCTATCGGAAAGATCAAGGTCGACGTTAGGGAAATCGGAGCGGACTATCTCTCGATGTCGGGTCACAAGTTCTACGGCCCGAAGGGAATCGGAGTACTCTATGCAAGGAAAGGCGCTCCCTTCACTCCGTTCGTCCACGGCGGACACCAGGAGAAGGGACTGAGAGCAGGCACGTACAACAACCAGGCAATCATAGGACTCGGGAAGGCTGCGGAGCTCGCAAGACTCAACCTCAAGGAGGAGCACGACAGGCTCTGGGAGATGAGGGAAGCCCTGAGAAAGGGAATCGAGGAGAGAGTACCCAACGTCGTCGTCAACGGCACGAATGACCCGGAGAAATGTCTCCCGGGAACGCTGAACGTATCTTTCCCGTGTGCGGAGGGTGAGAGCATACTGCTCTACCTCGATTTAGAGGGGATTGAAGTATCTACGGGAAGCGCATGCGCTTCGGGCTCACTCGAGCCGAGCTACGTGCTGCTGGCAGCGGGCCTCGATGTGGAGCTTGCTCACGGTTCCATCCGCTTCTCCTTCGGACGCTACAACACGATGGATGATGTAACGTATACACTCGAGAAGCTTCCGCCGATTATCGAGAGAATAAGAAAGATGAGCACAAGGAAGGGCTGAGACAATGGCATCAAGTTTTATGGCACAGTGGGTTTATACAGATACGGTCAAGGATCACTTCATGAATCCCAGGAATCTCTGGAAGGAAGGTGATGAATTCGAGGCGGAGGGTGTCGGAGAAGTCGGGTCCCTCGCATGCGGCGACCAGATGAGAGTCGGTATCAGGGTGAAGGACGGAAAGATAGCGGACCTCAGGTGGCTTACCTACGGCTGCGCAAGTGCAATCGCCTCCACATCGATGATGAGCGAGATGGCAATCGGAATGACACTTGAGGAAGCCTACAGGCTCACGCCGAAGGCAATCATGGACAGGCTCGGAGGACTTCCGGAGCACAAGTTCCACTGCTCCGTTCTCGGAGACAAGGCTCTGAGAGCTGCAATCGACAACTATCTCGAGACTCATAATCTCCCGAATCCCTACAAGAACAAGATTGCCGTCATCGTCTGCGAATGCAAGGGCGTTACGGACCAGATGATCGAGAACCTCGTGAAGGAGGACAAGGTGAAGAACCTCGAAGACCTTCAGAGACTGACCGGAGCCGGAACGGGCTGCGGAAAGTGCATCGGAAAACTCAGAGAGCAGATTGAGGAAGCCATGCACATACTGGGTAAGTCGAATTGAGCTCGAGCTACTATACAGATACAGTCAAGGACGCCCTCTTCCCGAAAAAGACGGGCGTCGTTGCCAAGAACAACAGATACATAAAGACAGTCGAACCCGAAGAGATGACCGCTTCCGAGATAAGAAAGCTGAGGGAGAAGAAGCTCCGACTTTCGACTGCCGTTCTCGCCGATGCTCTCAATGTCTCGAAAAAGACAGTCGAAGCCTGGGAGAGCGGAACGAACACTCCCTCGGGTTCGTCACTGAGGCTCCTGAGGATGATTGAGAAAAACCCCGACATTCTCTTCGAAGCCGGGGTTCTCGAGGACAGGACAGCCTTAAGATAATAAGAATGCCGATCCTCCGATGAATTCTCTCAATACCGAGTCCGACGGAACGAGTTCGGGAGAAATCGGGTTCACGAGTTCGAGGAAGGCCATCAGACGACGCGCCGTAGTATATGCCATGCCGTCCTCGAGGCGGACGGACCTGAGGAGAGGCATCGCGGAGGAGTAGAGGACACCCAGCTCGTATTCGAGCGCGGAGTTGATCATCATGTCGGCATTGTTCTGGTAGGGGAAGAGAAGGTTCTTCTCCTCTTCCTCGATATCGTCCCAGCTGTTGATTATGTCTGCCGGGCTCACGTCACGCTTTCTGCATTCCTTCACGATACGCCTCAGGAGCCTGTTGTCCCTTGTCGAGATATTCGAACAGGTATCGAGATTGAGCTGCGTGAGTGCGGAAACGAATATCCTGTAGATTTCACTTTCATTGAGATTCGGAATCAGATGCTCGTTGAGCGTCTGGACGCCCTCGATTACGAGAATCGAGTTGTCGTTCATCTTTGCCCTGAGGGTTCTGAAGAGCCTCTTCGTGTCACTCTCGGAGGAGGTGAGTGTCACTTCTTCTCCATTAAGGAGTGCCTTTACTTCATTCTGCAGCAGCGCCGTGTCGACGTAGCTCTTACCGTTCTCGTCCTTTTTTCTGTAGTCGTCGAGGCTGAGCATTACGGGAGCAAAGCCCTGGATTGTCAGCTCGGCGCAGAGCTTGAGTCCGCTTGTCTTCTTGCCAGAGCATGCGGGGCCGGAGATGAACACAATCCTCACTCCGCCTTTCTTTCTTATTTCCTCGGCAGCTCTGTAGAATGAGCGGCGCTGCAGTGTCTCGGAGAGAACGATTACCTCGCGTATCTTGCCCTGGGCTTCCTTGATGTTGAGAGAGCCCAGTGAATCGACATCGAGAATCCTTGCCTTCGCCCTCGTCTCCTCGAATACCTTGAATAAAAGCGGATTGTCCTGGAAGGCCATCATGCTGTCCATCTTCCTCGACTGAGGATACCTCAGGAGCATTCCCTCGCCGTATTCCATAAGGTCCCATACAGACAGGAGAGATACGGATGAAATGAGAGGCTCGTAGTTCACGGACCGGCAGTCGCCGAGTCTGTTGAAGATGTATGCGCCGTCGTTACGTGACTGGAGGAGTTTCCCGGTCTCGATAAGTCCGTGTGCCCTTACGTACTCGAGAGCCTGCACTGAGCTCAGGCGCTCGATGTCGATTACCATCTCGTCCTCTACTGCCTGACGCATCACTTCCTTCAGTCTTGAGATATCTGACTTCTCCTTGTCGCGGAAGTAGAAGTAGTAGCCGTCACCGAGGGAGTGACCGGAAATGAGCGTCCTCTCGGGATAGACCACCGATGCCGCATAGGAGAGGAGGAAGCAGAGTGTACGTCTGTACACGGTGCGTCCCGTCTTGCTGTTGAGGTATACGAGGTTTATTACCGCATTCTCCTCGATTTCGTCCTGGAGGGACTTGAGTTCTCCGTTGACGACAGCCGCAACGGGCGGGTTGTCGAAGTAGCCGAGCTTCTTCTGCTTGCCGAGGAGGTATGAAATCTTCATGGATGACTTCTCCACGAATGTATCTGTGATTTTTCCGTTGAATAGGATCGTGTTCTTTTCCATAACCAGATTATAGGTGCGAACGATTCACAGTGCAATTGCAAGTGAAACGACAGGAGGAAGAGTCCGGTACCGTTGAAAAGTATAAAAAACTATAAAAAGGTATAAAGA
>CAVFVX010000059.1:0-14352 GCA_963626075.1 Acutalibacteraceae bacterium | reverse complement strand
GGTTTCTGTAAGCTTCATGCAGGTCTCTATGGTCAGCTTCATCTCGATACCTCTACTTATAAATGTAGCCCAAGTTCGAGGAATTCTATTATTGCATCAGAAAAATTCAGGAATTTTATCGCTTTCATCTTAAAAACTCCTAAAGATTCACTTAAACAGAAGGAGGTCGTCTCTCTCTTTTGCAAGAGCTGTGAGCTCATCGTCGAATCCGGCAATTGAGAAGAGGGCATACCATTCCTTCCTTTCACCTTTCTTCCATTCAACCTCCGCCGCTTTTTCAACCAGGGAATTAAATACGCTGACACCGACTTTTGAATTCTTGAATTTGCATTCACCGAAACAGATATCCCTGCCGAAACTGTCATAGGCAAGGATATCTATCTCCGTTGACTTCTCCCACCACGAGCCGATGCGGTTGAACGAGAACGGCAGATTACCTTCCTCCTGGAGATCCGACAGCTTCTGACGCGATATGTCTTCATAGATATATGAGGTATGATTGTCTATGAGATTGTTTCTTATCCTGTCCATTACATATCTTGTGCGTCCCATGTTCAGTTCAGCCATGCTGGGATAGATGAAACGGAACCAGAACCTGAAATACGGATCCTTGATTCTGTAGAGTCCCTTCTTGCACTTCTCCGGATTCTCGTATGTGACAGGAACGACTCTCTCGATTATATCAAGAGAGGCAAGTACGGAAAGAGGAACAGTCAGCGCAGTCTTCTCAGTATTCATGTATGACGAGATGTCTCCGAGTTTTTCGTTTCCGAGCGCTATTGCCGAAAGGACTGAAAAATATGTTCCCACAGTGCTGACTTCTCTGCGGAGTATTGTTTCCGGCTCATCAAGAAGAATGGAGGAGGTGTCGAGGACTCTTTCCTCGATTGCTTCATAAATATTGCCGTAGCCTCTGAACATCTCTATGTATTTGGGAACTCCTCCTGTGACGGAATAGAATTCGACGGCATCTCTCGGAGAAAGAGTTCCCGGATAGAAATCATTGTAATAGCTGAAGGGGATGGGATGGATTCTCATGCTGAGCGTTCTCCGTCCGTAGAGGGGACTGGTCACATTGAGAGTCTGTGACCACATCATTCTGATGAGAGAACCGCATACAATAAGCATGATATTCTGATTCTTAAGTTTTTCATCCCAGATTTCCTGAAGCACGGACAAAAATGCCTTGTTTACCGATGCAAGATACTGGAATTCGTCAATGACTACTATCCTCTTTGTGTTTTCAGAGGGAATGACGGAAAACAGCGTGCGCCAGGAAAGGACATCCTCGCTTCCGAGTATGGGGTTCAGATGTGACAGAGCCTTCTGAAAGTGCATTCTGTTGATTTCGTCATCTTCTTCTGTAGCGAGGAAATATACTGCATCCTTGTTTTCAATGAAGTGCTTGAGAAGCTCTGTTTTTCCGACTCTTCGTCTTCCATACATCACAACAAAGGATGAGCCGCTTCTTGAGTATTCCTTCTCAAGCTGTCCAAGTTCCTTTTCTCTGTCTATGAAGTTCATTGCAGCTCCTTCTCATTTTATCTGAAATTATTATAAGTTGAATTATAATATTTGAAAAGATAATATTTTCAATAATATTCTATGGCTTTTCCCTCCCGCATGCCGTCAGTTTGACGATAATGACTTCCTTTTCTTTCTGCGCTATCATTCTCCCGGAGGCAAGAATATGGATGTCTGGGCACACAGAGGTTTTTCAAGTATCTATCCTGAGAATACGATGATGGCTTTCGAGAAGGCCGTCGAGAGCGGGGCTGACGGAATCGAGATGGACGTGCATCTCTCGTCTGACGGTTACCCCGTGGTGATTCATGACGAGAATCTTCTCCGCACGGGCGGAATCGACAGAATGGTCGGGGAGTGTACGCTCGACGAGCTGACGCATACGGTTGTTTCACAGACACAGGGAGGAAGATACAACACGACCGTTCCCTCCTTCGAGGAGTTCTGCGCCTTCGTGAAGGACACCAATACCCGCGCCGATATCGAACTCAAGACGAGTGTCGTGTACTATCCCGGAATCGAGGAGAAGGTTGCGGCAATGGTGAAGAAGTACAGAATAGAGGATCAGGTGATATTCTCCTCCTTCAACTGGCTGAGCCTTGTCGTCATGAAGAGGCTGCTGCCCGGTGTGAAATGCGGCCTCTTATTCGAATATCACATGAATGCGAGACACCTCTCATATGAAGTGAAGGAAGCGGGGCTCGATCTGCTGCATCCCGATTTCTCCTGTATTAACGACGAGATGGTGAAGGAAGCCGGCGAGAACGGCGTCGGGATCAACGCGTGGACGATAAACAGTGAGGAAGAGCTGAGAAAACTCATCGAGTGGGATGTCAGGGGTTGCATAACCAACTCCCCCGACATGGCTCTCGCCGTTCTCGGGCGCTTTACAAGAAGAAGGACTTTCTAGTCTTATACGCTCTTCAGAGTCTCCCCTTCGTAGAAAGAGAAGGGGATTATTTCGTTCTTTCTCCCGGGTTCCTCTCCCGCGATTATGCTGAAGAGCATCTCCGCGGCCTTCGTTCCCTTTATGTAGCCGTGCTGGTCAATCGTGGTGAGACTGTGGTTGAGATAGTTGTCCCTGTAGGTACCGTCGAAACCCACGACGGAGACATCCTCGGGAACCCTCAGTCCTCTGCTCTGAAGCTCCTCGATGACGCCGACGGCCTGGATGTCGGACATCGTGACGATGGCCGAGGGAAGGCCTTCCTTCAGAATCTCAGAGCAGGCGCTGCGCCCTCCGGCTATCGTTGTGCTTTCCGGAAACTGTCTCACAGGCGTTGTCACCTTATATTCCGTAAGGGCTTTTCTGTAGCCTATGCTTCTGAAGTTCGCGACTCCGGGGGCTACTTCGTCTGTCGTCTCTATGTATGCTGCCCCGAGGAGCGTCACGACCGCAATGTCCCTGTGGCCTCTCTTCAGAACCTCCGTCATCTGCGTGTATGCAGCTTCAGTGTTGTCGACGGATACCTTGTATCCTTCCTCGTTGTCGATTGCGTCGAGTCTCACGAGGGGAAGCTTACGCCTCTTCAATGCTTCCCTTACGCCCCCTCCGAAGTCCAGTCCCATTCCGATTATGCCGTCGACTGTCGCATTCTGTATGGATTCGGCAATCGAGGAGTGGAGAGGGGGAATGAGCGTCAGCGAGTAGTCATGCTTCTCGCATATCGTACCGATGCCGCGCAGGATATCGACAACGTGGGGGTTGTCGAGAGTCGCGTCGAAGGACTGGGGAACGAGGAACCCGAGCGAGAAGTGACGTCCCAGCGAGAAGTTGCGTGCCATGGGGTCCGGGCTGTAGTCCAGCTCCTTGGCGACGGCGAGAATCTTCATCACGGCGTCCCTGCTTATCCTGTCGGGATTGTTGAATGCGAATGATACCGCAGTCTTGCTGTAGCCGCTCTTCTTCGCTATGTCTGCTATCGTTATCCTTTTTTCCTTCATCCTGAGCCTGACCTGAACCAGTTTACGTGGAAAAAGGTCTGCGGTCAAATGAGTATTGAAGAGCTTACAATTCGTTGCCGGAGCGGGGAAAGGATAAGTAAAATCCGACAGAGGAGGGGAAAAGCGGCAAAGAAACGGCTCAGAGTGATTTTTTTGCCTCAAGTTTTTCTTTCCTCTGTTGCCGTCGGCGCTCTTCGTTTATTATATTTACCGTTAAACAGAGTAATTTCATATTGTCTTATAGGAGGTGTTCATGGGTTTCGGCAAACAGCTGAAGGAAGTGGCCGTGTCGGTTCTGCCGATTGTGGTCATTGCCTCGATTCTCGGCTGGATATTCGGTATATTCACCGTCTCATCCTTTGCCATGTTCCTGTTCTCTGCACTTCTCGTGGTATTCGGTCTGACGCTCTTCCTTCTCGGTGTCAACGTGGGCTTTCTTCCCGTAGGCAACCACCTGGGCGCCATGATTACGCAGAAGAAGAGCGTTCCGCTCCTTGTGTTCTCGGGAATAGGACTGGGTATTCTGATTACGCTTGCGGAGCCTGATGTCAGGGTTCTATCCGACCAGGTTGCCTCGATGAAGAGCGGTCTCTCTTCCTCCCTCCTGGTATTCATCATCGCAGTGGGGGTGGGACTCTTCATGGCCATAAGCTACGTAAGGGCACTTACGCGCTTCTCGCTCAAGATCACGATGGCGATAGGCGTTGGCCTCATGTTCCTTGCGGCATCGTTCGTCCCCGAGTTCTTCGTCTCAGTCGGCTTCGACGCCGGCGGCGCAACCACCGGACCGATGGCTGTTCCGTTCATAATGGCGCTGGGTATGGGAGTCGCGTCGGTACACGGAAGCCACGAGGAGGATTCCTTCGGCTACACGGGAATCGCGTCCATAGGACCCGTTCTCGCAGTACTCGTCTTCGGTGCCTTCATGGGAGGCGGAACATCGGTTGTGAGTGAGGAAAGCACCACGGATAGCATGCTCGCCCTCTTCGGAGAGGTCGCCCTCTCCGTGACGAAGTCGCTCCTGCCGCTTGTCGTCATCTGCATTCTCGTCCAGATATTCTTCATGAAGCTTCCGAGAATCAGAGCTACGAGAATGTACATGGGTATTCTCTACTCCTATGTCGGGATAACCCTCTTCCTCTTTGCTGTCGAATCCTCGTTCATGAGTGTGGCGAGACTTCTCGGAAGAACAATTGCAACGGTATCTCCGGGAACGCTGATTCCGATCGGCCTCGTACTCGGAGCATGCGTAGTTCTCGCAGAGCCCGCAATCTGGGTCCTTACGGAGCAGGTTGAAGAGGTGAGTGAGGGAAAGATCAAGAGATTCCTGCTTCTTGCCTTCATCGCCGTCGGCGTTGCATGCGCCGTCATGCTCAGCATGATAAGAATACTCAACGGCACATCGATCTGGTGGTTCCTGCTTCCGGGCTATGCCGTCATCGTCGCCCTCCTGCCCTTCGTTCCGACGCTCTTCGTCGGAATCGGATTCGACTCGGGTGGTGTCGCGACGGGTCCGATGAGTTCGACGTTCCTCCTGCCCTTCGTCTCGGGTGCAGCCGCAGTCGTTGCCGAGGATCCCTCGAGCATGGCTTTCGGAATGATCGGTCTCATCGCAATGATGCCGATTCTTGCAATCGAGATACTCGGTCTTGTATTCTCGATATCGGTGAAGAAGGGACAGAAGAAAACGGAGGTGAAGAAATGATGAACGGTAAGATGCTTTTCGCCATAGTGAACAAGGGGGAGAGCGCCATTGTCATGGATGCGCTGAGGAAAAGCGGAGCCTACGGAGGCACCGTCCTCAATGCACACGGCACGGCTCCCACGTCGATTCTCTCGATGCTGGGACTCGGTGACAGCAAGAAGGAGATACTCCTTTCCATGCTCAACGAGAAGATCGAGAAGCCGTGTCTGGAGAGCCTCAGGGGCGTCAAGGCCAGAGGTGTTGCGGCACTTCTGGGAGAAAAAGGAGAAGAGAAAATGGAAAACGGAAAGGACCTCGTGATGATTCAGGTCATATGTGAACTCGGCTATGCCGACGATATTATGGATGCGGCCAGAAAGGAAGGTGCCAAGGGCGGCACAGTCATAAAGGGCCACGGTACCGCGAAGGCGGACGATACGAAGTTCTTCGGCTATCCGATAACCGCGGAGAAGGAAGTGCTCGTCATCGTCGAGGAGAAGGAGAAGGCCGGGAGAATCATCGAGAAGATTGACAATCTGCCGTTCCTGAAGCAGAAGGGAAAGGCCGTTGTCTTCTCGCTGCCCGTCGCTCATTTCTCGTCAATCGGCTGAGCGAATGAGAAGATTGTGTGAAGTCCGGTCCCTACGGCCGGATTTTTTACGTTTTTCAAGTTGACTATTGTTTGCAATTTAATTATTTAAGATAGTGCTTCGATATTTTTCCGTATCGATTTCACTTGGTAAAACCTGGAGTTGAATTAAGAATTGGTCAAAGAGCTTTTCTCCCGAGTAAGGGAATATAAGAAGAAGGCCATGATTACGCCCGTATTCATGGTCCTGGAGGTCCTGATGGAGGTCCTGATCCCCGCCATCATGGCGAGAATAATAGACGTCGGTGTCGCGAACATGGACATGAGGACAATCATCATCCTCTCCTCGCTTCTCGTCGTCTCCGCACTGCTGTCTCTCACTTTCGGCGTCCTCGGTGCACGCTTCGGCTCCGTTGCGGCTTCGGGCTTTGCAACGAACCTGAGACACGACCTGTATGACAAGGTACAGGAGCTGAGCTTCGCCGATATCGACAGATTCAGCCCCTCAAGCCTCATTACCCGTCTCACGACAGACGTGCAGCGTATTCAGATGCTCTTCTCGATGTGCATCCGAATGTTCGTGCGCTCTCCCATGATGCTCATCTTCGCGGCAATCATGTGCCTCAGAAACGGCGGCTCCCTGTCGCTGATCTTCGTCATCGTCATTCCCGTCATGGCTGTCGGCGTATGGTTCATGACGCATAAGACACACCGCTACTTCACAGCAGCATTCAAGGGCTTCGACCGCTTCAACCAGGTAGTGGGCGAGAACCTCTCGGGCATAAGAACCGTCAAGGCCTTCGTCAGGGAGGAGAAGGAGAAGGAGAAGTTCAATGAGAGCGCGGGCTACATAAGGGACAACTTCAAGAAGGCCGAGCAGATGATGGCCATGATGAATCCTCTTGTAATGTTCGTATCCTACGGCTGCATGATTGCAATCTCCTACTTCGGAGCGCGCCTTGTGAACAAGGGCAGCATGGACACGGGTGCCCTCATGAGCATCTTCACGTACTCCACCCAGATTCTTTCGTCTCTCATGATGACGGGCATGATCATCATCATGTACACGATGTCGAAGCCGAGCATGGAAAGAGTCGCGGAGGTTCTTGCATACAAGCCGACTATGGACGCAAACGAGAACGGAATAAAGGAAGTTCCCGACGGCTCGGTCACATTCGACCACGTGTCATTCGGCTACAAGGAAGGATCCTCGGTTCTCAAGGACATAAACCTCGATATAAAGAGCGGAGAGATGATCGGAGTCATCGGAACGACCGGAAGCGGAAAGACGACACTTGTGTCTCTCATTGCCCGCCTCTACGACGCAACGAAAGGCGATGTGAAGGTCGGCGGCCACAGCGTGAAGGATTACAATCTCAAGGCTTTAAGAGACAGTGTTTCCGTAGTGTTACAGAAGAATACGCTCTTCTCCGGCACAATCAGAAGCAACCTCCAGTGGGGCGATAAGGAAGCGACGGACGAGGAAATCGAGAAGGCTGCGAAGGTCGCTTCGGCATACCCCTTCATCATGGAGAAGGAGGGAGGTTTCGACAGCACCGTCGAGCAGGGAGGAACGAACTTCTCCGGCGGCCAGAGGCAGAGACTCTGCATAGCGCGTGCCCTCCTGAAGAAGCCGAGAATCCTCATCATGGATGACTCGACATCCGCTGTCGACACGGCAACGGACAGGGCAATAAGGGAGGCTCTCAAGAACGAGGTCTCCGGTATGACGAAGATAATCATCTCTCAGCGTGTCTCGTCAATCGAGTCGGCTGACAGAATAGTGATAATGAACAACGGCATGATCGAGGATGTCGGAACACACGAAGAACTCCTGGGACGCAATGCCGGCTACAGGAATCTCTATGAGACTCAGACAAGGAAGGAGGCATAAGTATGGCAGGTAAACCCGACCGCGCGGCTCTCAGAGCCATGCCCAAGGCGAAGAACCCGGGCCGTTCCTTCATGAGACTCATGAAGTTCGTATTCGAAGGCAAGTGGATATTCATTCTCATCATTCTTGTCTGCATCATCCTCTCATCCCTTGCGACGACGTATTCCGCAACGTTCATCGGTGACTTCATCGACGACATCGTAATACCTCTCAAGGGTGTGGAGAATCCCGACTTCCTTCCCGCCGTGAAGGCACTCGGGAAGTTCGCACTCGTGGTACTCGTTTCAATCATCACATCGTTCATATCTTCATGGGTGATGGTCGGAATCTCGCAGGGAGCTGTGTACAAGATGAGAACGTCCATGTTCTCCCGTCTCGAGAGTCTTCCTCTCTCGTACTTCGACCGTAACGCGAGAGGTACAATCATGAGTGTCTTCTCGAACGATACAGACACCATCAGCCAGCTCATCTCGAACGGACTCGTGCAGCTCCTGACAGCGGGAATAACACTCGTGATGGTCTTCGTCTCGATGGCGAAGAACAGCCTCGTGCTTACTGCAGTCGTCATCGTCTTCATCTTCATCACGCTTCTCGCAACGGGAAAGGTAGGCTCGAAGAGCGGAAGGTTCTATGCTGCCCAGCAGAAGGATCTCGCCACAGTCAACGGCTTCATCGAGGAGATGATGAACGGACAGAGGGTCATCAAGGTCTTCACACACGAGGACGAGAGCAGAAAGGACTTCGATGTTCTCAATGAGCAGCTCAATCACTCGATGGCAAGTGCGAACAGCTGGGCCGGAAGCATGGGGCCGCTGAACAACAACCTGGGTCACCTCCAGTACGTTGTCCTCGTACTCTTCGGAGCGATGGCGATAATCAACAATCCTCTCGTATATACCATCGGAGGACTCGCGGCATTCCTGCAGCTCAGTAAGTCGTTCACGAACAACATCTCCCAGATTTCGCAGCAGGCGAACACCGTTCTCGTCGCCCTCGCCGGCGCGGAGCGTGTCTTCGACATGCTTGACGAGAAGAGCGAGGAGGACGAGGGTAAGGTTACGCTCGTAAGAGTCTCCGGACACGACGAGAACATGCACGAAGTGGAGAAGAGCACGGGCAAGTGGGCCTGGAAGAAGGACGGCGTCCTTATTCCGTTCAAGGGCAGCGTCGTCATGAAGGATGTGGACTTCGCCTATGTTCCGGGTAAGCCCGTACTCCATGACATAACGCTCTACGCAAAGCCGGGCCAGAAAATCGCCTTCGTCGGCCACACGGGTGCGGGTAAGACGACGATAACGAACCTCCTCAACCGTTTCTACAACATAGAGAAGGGTGAGATAACAATCGACGGCATCAACATCATGGAGATGCAGCTCTCGTCGCTCAGGCGCAGCATGGCCATGGTCCTTCAGGATACGAACCTCTTCACGGGTACGATCCGTGACAACATCCGCTACGGCAGACTCGACGCCACGGACGAGGAAGTGGAGAAGGCTGCAAAGCTTGCAAATGCCCATGACTTCATCATGATGATGCCCCGGGGCTACGATACTGTGATCACCAACAACGGCGAGAACCTCTCGCAGGGACAGAGACAGCTTCTCTCTATAGCCCGTGCTGCTGTCGGCAATCCGCCGATTCTCGTCATGGACGAGGCAACCTCCTCCATCGACACCCATACCGAGGCACTTGTGCAGTCGGGTATGGACAAGCTCATGGAGAACAGAACGGTCTTCGTCATCGCGCACCGCCTCAGTACCGTCAGGAACAGCAATGCAATCATGGTTCTCGACAATGGCAGAATCATCGAACGCGGCGACCACGACGATTTAATCGCGGCAAAGGGCGTCTACTATTCGCTCTACACCGGAACGAGCGAACTCAACTGACAGAGGAGCGGAAAGAGAAGAATCTCGATCCGCTCTTTTTCTTTTTCCGGTCTATGACCTAAAATACTGTTGTGAAGGACAGAACATACATCTGCATCGATCTCAAGAGCTTCTACGCCTCCGTCGAATGTGTCGAGAGGGGACTCGATCCCATGACGACAAACCTCGTCGTCGCAGACCCGGAGAGAAGCGACAAGACTATATGTCTTGCAGTCTCCCCGTCTCTGAAGGCTCTCGGGGTTCACAACCGCTGCAGAGTCTTCGAGATTCCTTCCCATATCGAGTACCTCATGGCACCTCCCAGAATGCAGAAGTACATCGACTATGCCGCCGAGATTTACGGAGTATACCTGAGGTACCTCTCTCCGGACGACATCTACGTCTACTCGATAGACGAGGCCTTCATGGATGTTACGGATTATCTTCCGAAATACAAGAGGACAGCAAAGGAGATGGCTGTCTTCCTCATGGAGGAGGTGAAGAGGGAAGTCGGGGTGAGAGCCACGGCGGGAGTCGGGAGCAACATGTACCTCTGTAAGATCGCCCTCGACATAACGGCAAAGCACGCTCCGGACTTCATCGGAATACTGGATGAGGAGAGTTTCAAGGAAAAACTCTGGGACTACACTCCGCTCTCGGACTTCTGGAGAATAGGTAGAGCTCTCGAGACGAGGCTTCACAGACTCGGACTGTATACGATGAGGCAGATAGCCCACTGTCCCGAGGATATTCTCTACAGGGAATTCGGAATAGATGCCGAGATAATGATAGACCACGCCTGGGGACGGGAGTGCGTTACGATAGCCGACATTCAGCGCTATAAACCGAAGGGTTCGAGTATAAATGCGGGGCAGGTCCTGATGCGTGACTATTCCTCAGACGAAGCTGAAACGGTTGTCAAGGAGATGGCTGACGAAGTAGCACTGATGCTGACGAAGCGCGGAGAGTCCGCATCCGTATTCTCGCTTGCCGTCGGCTACGCAAAGCGTGACGGCGGTTCTGTCGTAAGCTCGAGCGGAACGTATCCCTCTCCGACACGAAGCGACAGCGTAATCAGACGAATACTATGCGAAATCTACTCCCGCATCGTCGATAGAGAAAAGCTCATCAGGCGTTTCTACGTCTCCGCGTCATCGCTGACGAAGGACGAGGCAAGGCAGCTCGACCTCTTTGAGGACACGGGAGACGAAGAGAGGAAGAACCGCATACAGAAGGCTGTTCTCGACATAAAGGGCCTCTACGGAAAGAACAGCATAGTCAAGGGAATGGACTACGAGGAAGGTGCGACTGCAAGGGAGAGGAACATGCAGATAGGAGGCCATAAGAGTGGAACAGAGTAAAAGGCCTGAAATGCCCGTCGAGCAGAGAGCGAAGATCTTCCTTCCTTTTGCGGGGGTGAGGGGACTCGACGAGGCACTCGAGAGAAAGAGGCAGGAGAGACTCGTCGAGGAGAGGATAATACTCTCCGAGGACGGAGAGAAGGAGATCGACAGCGTACTCTCGGATATAAGAAAGGGAGACTGTGTCTCTGTTTCATTCTATGACGGTGGCCGCTACAGAACGGAGGAGGGCACAATCCTCAGAAAGGACGAGAGGGAGGGCCTGATACTCCTTGAAAGCGGCCCCGTGTATTTTTCGGACATACACACCATAGAGAAGAAATAGTACTCTTTCTGTCTCTTTCCGTTTTCTCTTCCTCCGGATATTTCTTCACTCCCGCGATTCGGCTATATTAGTGTGATTTTTGAGGTATATGATGAAGAAATTTCTTTTTTCTTTTATGTGTCTTCTCTTCTCCGTCCTGGCGCTCGGTGCATCTCCCGACAGAGTCCGCATGATAAGCATAGGTCTCGACTACGCCAATTCCCCCGCCGCCGACGAGATGATGCTATACGGAACAGTAGGTGACGCATATCAGATGGCGGCAGCCGTGAAGAACGTGATGGAAGCCAAGGGAGTGGAGTTCGAGAACATAATGATGGTCCAGGAGGGGAGCGGTGACTACTACACCGAAATCACAGTTTGGTCACCGTCAGATGTGATGAGTCTTGTCAGCGATGTGGAGAACATTCTCATTCGTTTCAATCCAGATTCAACTGAAGGAACGGAGTACGAACTCGACGACAACACGTACCTGATCCGTGACAGAGTCTCCGACATCGGGGCCCTCAGCGACATGTTCGACGCCCTGAGCGAGCTCGACACCGGGGACGGAGACGTGGCCTACAACTTCTTCGACATCAAGGACACCCCGACATACCCCTCGGCCGACAACATCCTCAACCAGATTCTCCTCTGCTCGGACCTCGATGCCGACGACCTTCTCATCGTCTACTACTCCGGTCACGGCGGAAGCGAGAACGGCTTCACGGTACTTGATGCGGAGAACATCCTTCTTCCCTTCGTGGAGAACGGAAGCATAACAGAGAGCCAGAAGGATGCGGTACTCGACCTCGATGTCATAACCTACAGCACCGTGGTGGACAGACTTGCCTCCCTCGATGTCGATACCGACACCATCTACGAGATAGGCGAGGCCTTCGACGGCAGTGAGGAATACTACAAGACGGGAGTCCTTGCTACTGCATATACATTCGACAACTACTACTCGGACTGTTCCAGTCTCGAGATGTACATGGTCTTTGCAGCGCTTTCCTATCTCAAGTGCGACAGCGTGCTCATTCTCGATGCCTGCTACTCCGGCTTTGCCGCAGACAATCTTTCTGACTACATCGACGAAGCCGATTACGGCCACGCAGTCAACGTCGCAGTCATGAGCGCATCCTCGTCTGACGAGGAGAGCGAGGAATACGCAGTCGAGAACGAAGACGGGGATTACGAGAGCCACGGAGCATTCACGCTGCAGGTTCTCTCCCATCTGGGGTGGGAGCTTTCAAGCACCGAGACAACCGCCCTCGAGGTTCCCTTCTATACACTCGCGTCCGACGGCAGCGTTACAGACATAAGAATTGAGAAGGAAGTCAACGGCTACACAGCCTTCATCCCCGAGCGTCAGACAGCTTCCGAGTTCTTCTCCTCAGTCATGGAGGACTGGGATGACTCCGACGGCCAGCATCCGCAGAGCGGGGAGAGCAACTACATTCTCTACTTCATCCCGTAGTCACGACAGAGCGGAGAGATATTCCTCGACGTTCCTGTATTCGATTCCGTCCTCTTCCGTGAAGTCTTCACCGCGGTAGAGGACGCATTTTTTAGTTATTCTGCCGAACTTCTCCTCTGTGAGACGTATCTTCTCCTCATCTGCAAGGTGCCTCGCCTGGAACGGACTTCTTTCCGTGCTGTGCCTGACTTCGTAAAGCTCGGAGGTGTCGGAGGCTCTGTCGTAGATGACCATGTCGTATTCGCCGCTCGCGAACCTGAGCTTGAAGACATCCTTCGCCTTTCCTTCTGCCTTCATCGTCTCGTAGAAGACGATGTCTTCAAGCATCCTTCCCATGATATCTTCAAGAATCTTGTCCTTTATGATGTTCTGGAGTCTTTTTCCGAGCTTCATGAATTCCTCATCGTCGGAGAGTGCGCTGACGAGAGCTTCGGCCTGACAGAACCTCATTCCGGGCTGTATGAATATTACATGCTCCTCCCGCTTTCCGTCGGAGGGAAGCGAGTCGATTTTCATGGTGTCTATCAGGTCAAGGGCCTTCAGATATTCCCTGATTTCCTTTGCGTGTATCTCTTCGATTTCCACAGTCTGCTCATTCCTGTTCCTGATTTCAAGAATCTCCCTCAGACGTTCGACGGCTTTCTCCGTTTCGATTGTATCGAGGACGTCGGTGCGCTTTTCGGGATTCTTCTCCCGTTTCAGGAGGTCCTTCGCAGACCCCGGGTCATGTGATCTGAAATCTCTTGTAAGTACTTCGACGGTGAAGCCATGGTTCATGTCCTCGATTATGCGGTTGATTGCCCCCGTAAGTTCGTCTTTCTCATAGAGCGTCTTCAGGTGACGGAAGTGAGAGCCCCTGTCGTAGCACCTGAGACTGTGCTGGATGTTACGGGCTACAGCAGTATATATGTAGTTCCGTGTCGATTCGTCATCGTGGAAGGAGGCATCTTCCGAACTGTTTTTCTCCGCCTTCAAAGTACCCCCGTAGCGGATGTAGTCATCAATCGACGTTATTCCGAGAAGTCTCGAGTGCTCACGGAAGGGGATGAAGGTCGTGTGTACGGTGACCGTGCGGTCATAGAGTTCCTCGTTCCGGGCAAACCAGAAACCCAGTGAATCGGTACCCGAGAGGACGAACTTCAAACCCTGGACTGCATAGACGTCGGAGAGCAGTGCGGCGTTGTCGATGAAGTCGCTGATGAGTGTGATTTCGTCGATGAGGAAGTATCTGAAGCCGGCCGCTGCCGCTTTCCTGATGTCTCTGTTGAGGTCGGCAATCGTGTCTGTGTTCCGGGCCTTGAAGTAGACGGTCCGGCTTCTCTCATCATTCGTCATGTCGAGGACAAGCTGCTTGAGGAGGGTCGTCTTCCCTGTTCTCCGGAGACCGTACAGGAGACATACTTTCTCAGAGGGCTTCGAACAGATATAGTCGCGGATTACCGGAAAACAGTCTCTCTTCTCCAGCTCCGAGGCGGTTTGAGACATATCGAGAAGGGCGGGGCCGAAGATTGCACTGAGTCTGAACTCAGGCTCGGCTTCGACGTGAGACTCCTTCTTCAGTTCCTTCAGCTTCTTCTCGAGAGTCCGCCTCTCCTCGATTTCCTTCCTCATTGCCTCGGCTCTCTCGTCGGAGAGGTATATGCTGACGGTTCTGCCGTTCTCCTTGTACTGCTGGTAGCAGTAGGGCTTTCCTCCGATTTTCTTTAT
>CAVFVX010000058.1:0-14701 GCA_963626075.1 Acutalibacteraceae bacterium | reverse complement strand
GAAAATTGGTTGGTATTTACCGGTGAAAAATGGTTGTTTTATCCCGTTGCTAACAGTGAAGTTCCTCGTCGATGACGGCCGCTACAGATATATCCTCTCCTGTTCCCTTACAGATGCGCTTCTCTCTTCCGTCCGTTCTATTCCCGTCGGATACATGGCCCGACTTGATATGCATCCTCTGTCCCTTCTGGAGTTCTTCCAGGCCTCCGGAATATCTGATGAAGATATTGCCTCTCTAAAGACTTCCTGTGATGAGTTTGTTCCCGTTGATGTAAGACTGCATGAGAAATGTCTCGAGCTCTTCTCCCTCTACCTTAAGGTCGGCGGTATGCCTTCTGCGGTGGCAGTCTGGCTTGAAACGGGGAATATCGAGAGGGTGAGGGAGGAGCAGAAGAGAATACTCGGGGAGTACGGGAGAATCATCCGGAAAGCGGAGAGAAGGGGAATGGACAGAATGGAGGACATATTCCGCCTTATTCCATCGGAGATTGGAAAAGCGGACAAGCGCTTCTTCATCTCCTCTCTCGGGAGGGACATGAAGTTCGGAAGATGCGGGAAAAGCTTCGGGTGGCTTGCGGATTCGGGGCTGTCGATTTCCGTTCCGTATGCTGAGCTGAGTCCATATCTACGAGAAAAGAAGCAGGGACTCTTCAAGCTCTTCATGTGTGATGTCGGTCTTCTTTCCGCATCGGGCTCTTCTGACGATTATGGAGAGCTTACGGAGAATGCTGTTGCAGAGGAGCTTGTGTCACATGGTATACGCCCGTTCTGCTACTCTGATAAGAAGAACGGCGAACTCGACTTCGTCATTACTGCCGATGATTCTATTCTTCCCGTTGTCGTCAGTTCCGGTAAGGATTACCACCGTCACTCAGCGTTGAAGAAGGTCATGGAGGATGGGGAATACGGTCTGAAGAAGGCTGTAGTTCTCTCTGACGGCAACGTGAAGGTGAAGGGTAATGTTGTACACCTCCCCGTCTACATAGCGGCATTCATCAGGAACAGTGGGATAGCTTCGTTCATCTACAAGGTAGACCTCTCCGGCTTGTCATGAATGTGTCTCTTCTGTTTCCGATGTCTCTCCACATCCATAAGTAATCCCTCCGTCGCCGGAGGGATTATCGTCTGTTTTATGCTGTGATTATGCAACAACCTGGAAGCCGTTGAGAAGAGGAGCGATAGTCTCCATCATGCTCGGAACGACTGCAAGGAGAACACCTGCTGCGACTGCAGAGCCGATGACGCCGGAGACGTTCGGGCCCATTGCATGCATGAGGAGGAAGTTCTGTGTATCTGCTTCCTGACCGACCTTGGATGCGACACGCGCTGCCATAGGAACGGCGGAGACACCTGCTGCTCCGATGAGCGGGTTGATCGGGTGCTTCGGATCGAGCTTGTTCATGAGCTTTCCGAGGAGTACTCCGCCTGCTGTTCCGAAACTGAATGCAACTGCTCCGAGGAGGAGAATACCGAGTGTCTCGAGGTTGAGGAACTTGTCAGCAGCCATCTTGCTTCCGACCGAGAGGCCGAGGAAGATTGTGACTGTGTTCATGAGAGCGTTGCTCATCGTGTCTGCAAGTCTTCCGAGAACTCCGCATTCCTTTGCGAGGTTACCGAACATGAGTGCACCCATGAGAGGTACAGCGGAAGGAAGGAGAATACCGCAGAGTGTGATGACGAGGATCGGGAAGATGATCTTCTCCGTCTTCGAGACAGGTCTGAGCTGCTGCATTCTGATCTTTCTCTCTTCAACTGTCGTAAGAGCCTTCATGATAGGCGGCTGGATGACGGGGACGAGAGCCATGTATGAGTAAGCTGCAACTGCAATCGAACCGAGATAGCTCGGAGCGAGACGCGATGTCACGTAGATGGCTGTAGGTCCGTCGGCACCACCGATGATACCGATGGAGGAAGCGACGTTGAGTGTGAAGTTGATTCCCGGGATGTATGCAAGGAGAACCGCACCGATGAGAGCCATGAAGATACCGAACTGTGCAGCTGCACCGAGAAGCAGTGTCTTCGGGTTGGCGATGAGCGGTCCGAAGTCAGTCATTGCACCGACACCCATGAAGATGAGTACCGGGAAGAGGCCCGTTTCGATACCTGCATCATAGAGAATCTTGATGAAGCCCGTAGCAGCGAATGTGCTGTTGGGGTCTGTTCCCGCGATGTATGCAAGAGGAATGTTCGAGAGGATACAGCCCATTCCGATCGGAACGAGGAGCAAGGGCTCGAATCCCTTCTTGATTGCAAGATAGAGAAGAAGGAAGCCGACAAGGATCATGACTGCCATGCCCCAGCCCTTCTCCTCCGTTAAGAAGCCGTAGATACCCGTAGAGTACCAGAGCTGAACAAATCCGTTGAGAATATCTGACATATTCGCCCTTCCTTATGCGATGACCATGATGAGGTCGCCTGCCTGAAGCTGGTCGCCCTGGTTCACGGAAATGGATGCGACTGTGCCTGCAACGGGAGAATAGATTTCATTTTCCATCTTCATTGCTTCCATGACACAGAGAACCTGGTCCTTTGCAACCTTGTCGCCGACCTTTGCTTCGAATCTGAGGAGAAGTCCGGGCATCGGAGCGGAAACTTCTGTTCCTTCGCCGCCTGCTGCTGCGGGTGCTGCTTCCTCTGCTGCAGGAGCTTCTGCTGCTGCGGGAGCTGCCTCTTCAACAACTTCCTCGACAACTTCTTCGACTTCCTCGACGCTGCCGCCGATTGTCATGAGAAGGTCACCTGCCTGGAGCTGGTCGCCCTGAGAAGCGGAAATTGAGGAGATGACACCGTCGCACGGAGCGTAGATTTCGTTCTCCATCTTCATTGCTTCCATGACGCAGAGTACCTGGTCCTTCTTGACGGAGTCTCCGACCTTGACTTCGAACCTCAGTGCGAGGCCCGGCATCGGAGCGACAACCTCTGTGCTTCCTGTTGCCTTGACAACCTTCTTGACTGCGACTGCTGCCTTTGCTGCGGGAGCTGCTGCAACTGTCCTGATTCCGTCGACGATTGAGAGAGGATATTCCTTTCCGTTGACGATGGCCTTGTCGCCCGAGAGCTTTACGCCGTAAGCCTTGCCGCCGACTGTGACTGTGTATTCGCCGCCTGCGCTCTTTGCGGGAGCTGCAGCTGCTGCCTTCGGAGCTTCCTGAGCCATCTGGCTCTTGAGTCTGACGCCGTTGACCTTAGCCTTTCCTGTGAGATAGAGGATTCCCTTCTCCTTGCATGCACCTGCGATGAAGATGTTCTCGTCCGTGAGGGGGAGGCCTTCCTTCTCGAGCATTGCCTTGGCTGCTGCGACACCCTTCTTCGGGTCTCTGTCGTTGATGTCGACGACCTTCTCCGTTGTGGGCTCGAGGTGGAGCTGCTCGGAAGCAAGTTTCACGACTTCGGGGTCCGGAGCGACGGGAGTCTTTCCGAAGTAGCCGAGAACCATCTTTCCGTAGCCTTCAGCGAACTTCTTCCAGGGTCCGAACATGACGTTGTTGAATGCCTGCTGGAAATAGAACTGGCTTACCGGTGTGACGGATGTGCCGAAACCGCCCTTTGCGACTGTCTCGCCCATTGCCTCGACGATCTGGGGATACTTGTCCATGAGGTTGTTGTCTCTGAGCATCTGCGTGTTTGCAGTGAGAGCGCCGCCGGGAAGCGGGAAGAACGGAATCTCGGGGTTGACCTTCGTTGCCTCGGGAGGAAGGAAGTAGTCAGCCATGCATTCCTCGAATACCTTCTCGGCCTTCTTGACCTTGTCGATGTCGATATCGAGTGTGTAGTCAGTGCCTCTGAGTGCGTGCCACATCGTGATGATGTCGGGCTGGCATGTTCCGCCGGATACCGGGCTCATGGAGAGGTCGAGCTGGCTTGCACCTGCCTCGATTGCCGCCATGTACTGCTGGATGGAGACACCTGCCGTCTCGTGGGAGTGGAACACGATGTTCATGTTCGGTCCGACAATCTTGCGTGCTCTCTTGATTGTTTCGTAGACATTGTGAGGTGTGGATGTACCGGATGCATCCTTGAAGCAGAGGGAATCATACGGAATCTTCGCTGCCTGGATTTCCCTGAGTATTCTCTCATAGAAATCGGGGTCGTGAGCGCCCTTGACGCCCTCGGGAAGTGACATCATTGTGATTGTGATTTCGTGCTTGAGGCCCGCATCATGGATTGCGTTTCCGCTGTCGATGAGGTTGTTGACATCGTTGAGAGCATCGAAGTTACGGATTGTCGTCATGCCGTGCTTCTTGAAGAGCTGTGCATGGAGCTTGATCATGTCTCTCGGCTGGGAATCCAGTCCTACGATGTTGACACCGCGTGCGAGTGTCTGGAGGTTGGCATCGGGTCCCGCGACTCTTCTGAATTCATCCATCATTGCGAAGGCATCTTCGTTCGTATAGAAGTAGAGTGCCTGGAATCTTGCGCCGCCGCCTGCTTCGAAATGTCTGATTCCGGCTTCCTTTGCTGCTGCTACTGCCGGCATGAAATCCTTGGTGAATACTCTTGCACCGTAGACGGACTGGAAGCCGTCTCTGAAGGCGGTGCACATGAAATTAATCTTCTTCTGACCCATTTGAATTACCTTCCTTTGTTGACTGAAGCGGCGATGGCCACTGCAATCTTCTCGTCTTCGTTAGATTTCGCTGCTGTTACAGGTTGAGCAGCAACCTTCTTCTTTGGTTCTTCTGCCGGAGCATTCTTCCCAACAATCTTACTCATCAGCTTGATGGAATAGATAAGAATGGTGAGGAAAATGAAGACAACAATCATACCAAGGAACATTAAAACGATTCCGTCCTTCAACTGTGCACTGAGATATGCACTAGGCAGATTTGTTAATAATGCCAACATTTATTTTTGTCTCCTAAATTGGAAATAAGATTTTGCCTTTATACTACCAAATAATAACTTTTTAATTCAACAGTTTAAGATTTATCGATTGTTTTATTTGCCCCTTCTTATACTGTTTCTTTCTACGATTGACCCCTCTTCTGTGCAGTATTATATTCTTCCGTGGAGACTGAAATGGAAAACACACAGAAAAGCGAATACGATCTTCAGACAGAAAGAATAGACGCACGCATGGCCCTCATCGGCCGCAAGATAGTCGTCATGTCCGGTAAGGGCGGAGTGGGAAAGACCACCGTCACCGTCAACCTTGCCAATGCCCTGAGGGAAATGGGTAAGACAGTCGGTATCCTCGACTGCGACATCCACGGCCCGAACGTTGGCAAGATGCTCGGGGTCAGGGACGCCGAGCTCATGAGCCCCGACGGAAAGGTCATGTACCCCGTCGTCACCGATAACGGAATCGAGGTGATGAGCCTCGCCTTCGCACTCCCCGATCCCGAGGATGCGATAATCTGGCGCGGCGCGATGAAGATGGGCGTCATCAGACAGTTCCTGGGCGACACGGAGTGGGGAACACTGGACTACCTCATCATCGACACTCCTCCCGGAACGGGTGACGAGCAGCTCACTGTCGTCCAGTCGATAAAGGACCTCACCGGAGCGATCATCGTAACGACTCCCCAGGAAGTCGCAATCCTCGATTCACGCCGCAGCGTGACCTTTGCCAGGAAGTGCGGAATTCCGATCATCGGCGTCATCGAGAATATGTCCGGCCTCAAGTGCCCCGGCTGCGGTACCGAGATTCCCGTCTTCGGCAAGAACGGCGGAAAGAACATGGCTGCGGAGATGAATATCCCCTTCCTCGGCGCAATCCCGATGGAACTCGACCTCATGAAGAGCGAGGACAGCGGAGAAGAGTGGGTGAAGGACACTACTCATCCCTCTGCCGGGGCTCTCGTCGCTATTGCCGACAGACTCGAGAACGGCGACGCATGCACCACGGGGCGTGAGATGAACAGACTCAACACTTCCGCATGCTCTCCCGAGGCATGTGCGCACTGCACATCCAACTGCTCGAGCAGAAAGAACTGAGTGATGAAGAGCGACGAAGAACTCAGGTGGAACACCGGGGAGAAGAGAAGGGTATTCTCCTCTCCCATTTTAAGCGTTGACCTCTCTCACCGCATCCACGGTGACAGGAGTGGAGAGTTCGTGACTCTCGCTCTTCCCGACTGGGTTTCCGTAATCCCGTGGATGCGTCGTGACGACGGAGTTCCCGTATTCCTGATGGAGAGACAGTTCAGACACGGCAGCGAAACTGTAACCTGTGAGTTCCCCGCGGGTTTATCAGAAGAGGGGGAAAGTCCGGAAGAGGCAGTGAAGAGGGAACTCATGGAGGAGACGGGGTACGAGGGTGACCTCAAGACTCTTGCATCCTTCAATCCCAATCCCGCATTCATGACGAACAGACAGACCTTCTTCCTTGCCCGGAATCTAAGAAAAACCGGGGAGCAGAGGCTCGATGAGAACGAGGAGATAGAGCTTCTCTTCGTGCCCGTCGAGGAGGTAATCGAAAAGATGGGGAAGGGAGAGTACTCCAACGGGATAATGCTCTCTGCGCTCTTCGCCTTCATGAGAGAGGCCGAAAGAGACCCCGACCTGAGGAGAACTATCAGATGAAGAGAAGATTAACACTGATTCTTGCAGTATCTGCTGCACTCGTGATGCTTACGTCGTGTGCAACGACGGAGAAGGAAGAGGAGAAGCCGTATATAACGGTCACGGCTTCGAGCACGGTTGCCGTCATTGCGGACACCGCTTCATTCTCGATTACAGCCGAGGCACTGGAGTCTACGACGGAGGATGCGAGAAACGCCTCGAGCGACATGATTGCCAACGCCGTCGAGATTCTCAAGGATGAGTATGGAATAACGGACGACGAGATTACGACGGACTACATGAACATTTCGCCGTACTATCAGTGGCTGGACAGCGGAAGAACCCTTATGGGGCAGAAGGCGACGCAGACGCTGACAATCACCCTCCGTAACGGAATCGAGAAGGCGGGTAAGGTCTACGACCGTCTGAGTGTTCTCGACGGTATTTCGATTTCCTCGATTTCGTACTCCAAGGCAGATACCTCCGCAGAGGAAAGCTACGCCCGCGTCCTCGCGACGAAGAATGCCCTCGAAAAGGCTGAAGACTACGCAGAAGGTGCTTCGATGACGGTGGGAAAGGTTCTCTCGCTCAGCGAAGGCTCGAATGGAAACTATAACTATTCATATACCAAGAATGCCGTGATGCTCACCGAGGCTGCGGCGGCAACCGAAGACAGCTACACATCGACAACCTACTATGCGGGAGACCTTTCAGTATCTGCAACTGTCACTGCGGTTTTCGAACTCAACTGACAGAGTATACAGAGCCCCGTGGTCCTCACTCCACGGGGCTTTTTATATCGTCAGTACATGCTTACGAATATTTTCGTCCCTAAAAGTGTAGAATTCTACATTTTTAGGGATTAAAAAGTTGACCATTCTTCGTTTGTGTTCGATGATGTAAGTCGAAAAAAGTGTAGAATTCTACAGAAAAGGGGGCTGAATGATCAGACGGGACAAGTACCTTGCAGCATTGATGGAAAACAGGGGAAACGGGTTTCCCAAGATAATCACGGGAATAAGGCGCTGTGGAAAATCATACCTTCTCAAGGAGATATTCAGAAATAGACTTCAGGATGAAGGTGTAACGGAAGACAGAATCATCATTGTCGAACTTGATGACGACCGCTCTCTCAGATACCGTGACCCTCTTTATCTCGGGGAATATGTGAGGGACTGCTGCCGGGACAAGAATGACTGTTATGTCTTCATCGATGAAATCCAGCTTGTTTACCCGATAATCAATCCCAATCTGACGGGTGGAAAGCATATTCCGGCAAAGAATGGAGATGAACAGGTCATTACATTTGTGGATGTTATTCTGGGGCTTTCTAGAGAGAAGAACATAGACCTTTATGTGACGGGATCGAATTCGAAGATGCTATCGTCAGACATAATAACCCAGTTCCGGGACAAGGCGGTCAATATACATCTGGCGCCTCTCTCGTTCGACGAGTACTACAGCTACAGGGGCGGGTCGGCAGGTGATGCTATCTATGAATATATGCAGTTCGGAGGAATGCCGCTGGCCGTGTTGAAGAGCGGAGAAGAAAGGAAAGAGTACCTGAAAAGGCTGTTTGAAACTACATATTTCAAGGATATCATAGAGCATAACAATCTCAAGAGGAGTGAGCTCCTCGATGAACTCTGCAATGTGATAAGCGCCTCCACTGGGGAACTCCTCAATGCGGAGAAAATCGCCAATACATGCAGAAGCATCAGAAAGACTGCAATCGACAAGAAGACCGTCGAAAGGTACATAGGTTTCTTCACTGATGCTTTTATTCTGAGGGAGGCGCGGCGCTATGACATCAAGGGAAGGGCGGAAATCGGAGCTCTCAGAAAGTACTACTTCCTTGATACGGGACTGAGAAACGCCCGTCTCAACTTCGCCTTTCCCGATGAGGGACAGATGCTTGAGAACATTGTCTACAACGAGCTCGTCTACAACGGCTACACGGTCAACGTAGGCACATTCGATACTGTTGAGAAGAACAAGGTCGGCACTTCGATAAGAAAGACCAACGAAGTCGACTTCTTTGCCCAAAAGGGAAATTGCAGGTACTATATTCAGGTCTCTGTCGACATTTCCAGTGCTTCCACGAGAGAGAGGGAAATCAGACCTTTCATAATGCTCAACGATCAGGTACAGAAAATCATCGTAATCAACAGACCCGTCGAGGAGACACTCGATGAAAACGGATTCACGATAATCGGAGTCACGGATTTTCTGTTGCGGTTCATAAAGTAAACCATCAGTAAAGTTAGGCTGAATAGTATCAACCATCGGTGCCAGTTTTATGGTCTGGTTTATTGATGCCAGATTAGTGCCAGCGTTGCCGATGTGAACTGTGAATTACCTAGCTATGTTCAATGGTAAGTATAAGTATTATATGAGCTTATAAACATATTAGGAATGGTGCCAGATTAGTGCCACATTGAACGCATTCGGGATGCCCTCAGTTTGTCGTCTCGATTCCCGCCTTCTTCCTGAAGAGTTTCGTTCCCCGCTTGAAGAGGATGGGGAGGGCGAGGCCGAGGGCGCGGAAGGTATTGTCCAGAGCCATGCATACCCAGACGCCGAGGAGGTCGACCTTGAGGGCTTTGATGGCTATTGTCGAGAAGAGAATCCTTATTCCCCATGCTCCGATAGTCTCTATGATGAAGGTGAACTTCGTCTCCCCGAGGCCGTAGTAGATACCCTCGCTTACTATCATGAGACCGAAGAGAGGCTCGGTGAAGGCGATGAGTCTGAGTATTCTCGTACCTTCCCTGATTACTTCCTCATCGGGTGTAAAGAAGCCCATGATGGCATGTGCCGAGAAGAAGAGGAGTGCTCCGGTGAAGGCCATCATGACTATCGTTATGATAGTTGCCTGCTCTTCGATTACTCTGAACTTCTCCTCGTCCTTCTCTCCGACAGATATTCCGATGAGTGTGCTCGTTGCTCCTCTGAGGCCGTAGCCCGGAACGTAGAAGATGGTCTCGGCAGAGAGCGCAATCGAATGGGCTGCGAAGATGATCGTTCCCATTGAAGATACGAGGGACGCGAATACTATGTGCCCGAGGCAGCTTGTCGTGTTCGTAGCCGCTGCGGGAAGGGCTATCTTTACAGTTTCCGAGAGGATGGCCTTATCTGGTTTGAGGTACCTCAGGCTGTAGCTGACTTCCTTCTTTCTTCTCCAGATTACCGCAAGAACCACCGCTCCGCATGCGTATGATATGAGCGTCGCGATAGCGGCCCCCTTGACGCCGAGGGCGAGGGTGTAGATGAAGAGGTAATTGAGCACTATGTTGAGAATGTTTGCAGAGAGGTTTATGAGCATCGGGGTCTTCGAGTCCTTGACGGCCCTGAGAACCGAGCTTCCGATTATGATGAACGAGCGGAAAGGAATGGCTGCACTGATTATCGCAAAATAGAGTGATGCGCTTTCCCTTATCTCCCCGGAGGCATTCATCCAGACGGGGATGAACGGACTGAGGGCGACTGCGATTACCTCGACTGCGATTCCTGCAAGAATCGAGACAGTGAATGCCATCGACGACGCCTTCTTTATCTTCCTGCTGTCCTTTGCTCCGAGTGCAGTCGAAATCACGGCAACAACTGCGATGCCGAAGGATGAGAAGAGCGAGTAGATTAGCCAGTTGACGGTGCTTGTGAGGCTTACCGATGCCGTGGCATTCGCTCCGAGCTGCCCCACCATCGCGGTGTCGACGTACTGCAGGAGAGTCGAGAGAATCTCCTCGAGCACTATCGGGAGTGCGAGTATCACGAGAGTGCGGAAATTCTGTCTTCTTCCCGTTCTGTCCATCATTATTTCAGCGCTGCGACGTAGTAGTCGTTGAGCTTTCCGTCTTCATAGAGAAGATGATAGAGATTCGTGACGAGCGGGAATTCATCTTCGATTCCCTCTTCCTTCACCTTCTTCGCAATAATGGAGATTGTTCTCTTGCCTTCTATTACAGTTGCAGCGTTCTTCTCCTCGTTGAATAAAAAGCCCTTTCCGATGAGCATGCCGAAGGTGCGGTTACGCGAGAGGTCATTGAGGGCCGTGAGACCGAGGTCCCCGAGTCCGCAGTAGCAGAAGATCGTCTCCTCGGAGCATGAGTAGAGCCTCAGGAGCTTTCTCATCTCCCTGACGGCCTTCGTGTAGACGAGGAAGTCGACGTTCGGGGAGCCGTACTTTCCGGAAACGAGTCCGATTGCGATTGCGTACATGTTCTTGAGAATCGAGCAGAGCTCGACGCTTCTCGTATCCTCCGTCCAGTCGAGTGTGAAGCCCGTGTGCGGAAGGACGTTGTCACGGAAGTATTCGTAGTCGCTCTTCTCTCCGCCGAAGGTGAATGATGTCGGGAAGCCGTTCATCGTCTCGATTGCGAACGAGGGGCCCTTCATGCTTGCACGGCGCGAGAACGGGATGTCCTCCGTGATGAAGGCCCCCTCGTCGCTCATGCCCTTGGCAAGGTTCACGATGAGCGGATTACCCGTCGTATGCTTTCTGATTCTCTCCGAGAACGGTACGATGACCTTGGATGGAAGCACGAGAAGTATTACGTCCGCGTCCTCGAAGACCGAGTCGTCCATCGTGGCAGTCAGCCTCGGAGAGAGGAACTTCGTCGGAAAGTACTTCGTGTTCTGGTGGTTCGTGTTGATGTCCCTTTCGACATCTTCCTCTATGGTGTGTATTGTAACGTCGTTGTTTCTGTTCCAGGTGAGGCGTTCGGCAACCGATGTACCGAAGACGCCGCCTCCCGCGACGACTATTCTGTTCATTTCGTTTCCTCTCTTTTCCTGATTATGTAGAGACGTGATGTGTTGTCCCCGAGTGTTCTCATGCCGTCCTCGAGGCCGTTACCCGACGAGTTGTCGGCAAGGGTGATTCCGGCCCACTTCAGAGCGTCTCCGGAGACGTTGTAGCATTCTATCTCCTGGGGCCTCAGAACAAGGTCCGCTCCCGTCTGCATGTGCGAACGCGCCATGAAGGAGTAGTCGTAGCTCTCGTTTGCACATTCACAGTAGAGCTTCTCCGCCGTCGTGTTCACATCCATTTTCTTCAGATAGTAAAGCATCATTACAGCCGAACTGTCTCCGTTCGAAACCGTCCATACGGTCCTCGTGTCACTGTCTTCCTGCACCCGGAATGTTCCGTACTGGAAGAGGAGTCTGTAGGCCTTGTAGAACTCTATCTGCTGATGGAGTATGAAGGCCTTCGTCTTCGAGAGTTCATGGGGATTGATCGAGTAGTTGAGCGCTCCGAAGACGGCGACGTTGAAGGCTGATTCCTCGTCGACTGTGCGCGAAGTGTATCTGTCGGGGGCCGATGCGATTGTCGTGGACATTACGGAAAGGGGATAGATCATTCCCGTTCCCTCGAGGGCTTTCATGACAACGGTTGTGTCGGTGCACTCCGTGACATTTATTGTCGAAACGAACGAGAGCATTCCCATGTCGAATCTCATGCCGCCCGCGCTTGTGGCTTCGAGGTAGAGATTCGGGAAGGTCTTCGTGACTGTGTCGAGGATGCGGTAGAGTCCGAGAAGACAGCGGTGCATGAATTCCCCGCTGTTCCGGTCGCTCCCGTTTGACCAGAGGTCGCCCTGGTAGCGCGAGAGGCTCCATCTTATGTAGTCGATGTTAGCCTGTTCGATTATCCTCGTGAGGGTATCTATCACCCAGTCCTGGACGTCGGGGCGTGAAATGTCGAGAAGATACTCGTTGTTTGCCACCGCGCTCCCGGAAGGTGTCTTTCCGACCATCCAGTCGGGATGGGAATGGAAGAGCATGCTTCTTTCGCTGATACCCTCCATCTCGAACCAGAGACCGAACATGAGCCCCAGGTAGTGTACCTCGTTCGAGAGGTCCTTGAGTCCCGAGGGGAAATGCTTCGTGTCGGGGAACCAGTCTCCGAGAGAGGACTTTCCGTCGCTTCTTGCGCCGAACCAGCCGTCGTCGACGACTATTCCCTCCATCCCGAGGTCCTTCGCCTTGGAAGCCATCTTCAGTACATCCGTCTCATCCGGGTCGTAGGAGAGCGTGTCCCAGGTGCCGAGCATGACGGGCCTCATCCTGTTCTTCCAGACGCCGCGGCGGATGTGGTTCTCGATGAACTTCCTCATGAGTATTCCAGCTTTTTCCCTGCCGTACGGCGAGTAGGCGAGGACCGCCTCCGGGCTCTCGAACATCTCTCCGCGTTCGAGCGTCCACGAGAACATGTCCGGGTTGATTCCCGTCGTTATGTGAGTGATGCCGTTCGTCGTCTCTGTCACTGTCGTACGGAATGCACCGGAGTAGACTAAAGACGAGAGGTATGTGTCCTTTCCGTTTTCTATTATGACGGTGGGGTCGGTCTCTCCGCTCTGTATCGTTCTCGATTCTGCAGCAAGAGTGCCTTCCTCCATCCGCCTTGTCTTCATTCCCTTTTCCCGTCCCCAGGACCCCGAGAAGGTGGTGACTGTCACGCCGCGGGTACGGAGATCGAGGGACGAGGAGAGAAGAGAACGCAGAGTGAGAGTCGAGGAAGAATCGTTCACGATGACGCTGCGGCGCGTGATGACATCGGCCTTGTAGAAGGCGGTGTAGTAGGTGATGAGCCTTATCTTCCTCTCTTTATCTGTGTATGTGATGCTGAGAGTCGAGCTCTCCTCTTCGGAGGCGACGGCCTGCGGGAGCTTGGGGCCCCTGAAGCGGGAAATGCCGGGGGTTATCTGATGGGAGGTGTAGACGGGGTAGAATGTCCTCTCTCCCTTTTCTCCGAGGGAGAGGGCCGCAAGCGGGGTGCGGTAGTCTCCCTTTCCCTCGGTAGTGAACTCGAGGAGCGTGTCGTTGAGGGAGAATTCCTGGTAGGCACTCTCGGCGAGAGTCGACATCCGGGGAGCCTTGAGGTGCTTCTCCCTCATCGCGGCAAGGGATGAAGAGGGAGAGCGGAGCTTCCTTCCGTAGTAGACATGTTCCGGAACTCCCGTCTCGGCCACGCTGAAGATGTACGATGTGTTTTCAGTCTCTATGTAAAAAATACCGTTGTCGTGGGTGATCATTCTTCCTCCGCCGTAATTGTACACATTCTAATGGAATTATCCTCTGCGGGAAAGTAACCTTTATGGTTTTCCTTTGTTATTATATTGTTATGGATATAAGAAGACTCTCCCTGTGGGAGGGAAGATACGCAACCTACATGTCTAATGAAACCTTCGCCGCCCTCATCGAGGATCAGGGCGAGGTCATTCTCGAGATGAGTGTCCGCAACCCTTCCGGCGCGAGGATTTCCCCTCTCTCTCTCCCGTACTTCCGCGGCACCGGAAGCGGTGTCATGAGCGACGAGAACGGACAGTGGTGGAGAATGAACCAGGGTCTCTACCAGGCAGGCGGGGCGTACTTCAACTTTCCCTCGGGAAGCGACGACATAATCAACACATCCAACACCTACTGGACACTCAGACGTTACGGCACGGAGGATGAATTCGGCGGAGTCTGGAAGTACAGCGAGATGAAGTCCCGCACTCCCGGTAACCGCTACAAGGCGGGAAGAGTCGATCTCATACTCCCCGGTCATGAGGGAGTATATACTGCAATAAGCATCACGAATCTCGACGATGTGGAAATAAAAGGCAACGCCAAGTGGGTGAGCATGCTCTCGGATCCCCTTGTGGAGAAGGGCTCCTACATTAACACCAATTCGCATGCCTTCTCTGTCTATCCTCTGACGTACCGCGAGAGCGGTGTCAACCGCTTCGTTCCCAACGTCGTCTTCGATGACCTCAGAAACGCACCTCTTCTCAGAGGCGGAACTGCGGATGCCTCCGTCGTTCCCCCTCCGACGGGAACCTATGACTACATAATGGGCGAGACGGGCTCCGACAGCGTCAGCTGGGTGAGCGTGGTCAATCCCTCGGACCAGATGATGTATCTCGTGTTCACACCGAAGACCGGAAATGAAAGCGAGTATATTCTTCCGTACTGCACTATCGGCGAGAACTGGTACGGCCGAATGGATTCCCCCTGGGCTCTCTTCGACGGCGCAACTCCCCAGATAAGATCGCTTTCCCTCGGCTTTGCCGCAGGAGAAAGGGGAAGCGGGAACTTCGTCCTCGCTCCCGGAGAGACGAAGGTCATGTACTTCGGCAACATCTACACGATGATCGATAGTCAGCGTATTGCAGGCTTCGGTTTCTTCTCCAACGAGGTGACGAAGGACGGCTTC